>VFZQ01001224.1 GCA_016871135.1 Acidobacteriota bacterium
CGCAAACAGCATGGATTCGACATATGAGATTCGCGCTGTTACTCTCGGCCGCGCTGTTCGCCGAAGACGGATTCAAGCCGCTGTTTGACGGCAAGACGCTTGACGGCTGGTTCATCGTCAACAAGCAAGGGCCCGGTTTCCTCGTGCGCGACGGCTCCATCGTCTGCCCGCTCGACGGCGGGCAAAAGCTCATGACGGACAAGGAATTCGCCAACTTCGTCTTTCATTTCGAGTTCAAGCTCGAAGCCGATTCGAACAACGGCATCGGCATCCGCGCCCCGCGTAACGGCCATACGTCGACGCTCGGCATGGAGATCCAAGTGCTCGACCAGAGCGGTCCGAAATACGGCCCGATGAAGTTGAAGCCCGAGCAATATCACGGCGCGATCTACGACGTCTGGCCCGCGCGCACAGGCTTCTTAAAGAAGCCCGGCGAATGGAATGCGCAAGAGATCCGCGCCGACGGCCGCCGCATCACCATCACGCTGAACGGCGCGATCATCGTCGACGCCGACCTCGATCAAGTGCGCGAACCGGAGGTCTTGAAGAAACACCCGGGCCTCGCGCGCAAGTCCGGACACATCGCGCTGCTCGGCCATCAAGCCTACGCTGAGTTCCGCAATCTCCGCATTAAGGAACTTCCGTAGCGTCGATCCACCGCGCCATCTCTTCATCGCCGAGCGCCGATCGGACGCTGGCGCGATCTTCGGCCGGCCGGTTCTGACTCAACTTCCACTTGCCTTCGATTTGCACGATCGGAATCTCAATGCCGACGATCGCGCCGAGCAGTTTTTCGATGTACTCTCGCGGCGCATCGCTCACGCGCCACGGATGTTCCGACGGCGCCTCGAACGCATCCGTTAGCGCCGTAACTACACGTAGAAGTTCGTGAGCGCTCTCAAATGCGCGCAAAGAGCCATACGCATGCACCGCGACGTAGTTCCAAGTCGGGACAACGCGCGGATCTGAACGTTTCGTCGTGTAGTAGTTCGGTGAGATATAACGCTGCGGGCCTTGAAAGATCGCCAGCGCCTCGCCGGTCGCCGCATGCCAAATCGGGTTCGAACGAGCAACGTGTCCTCGCAAGACGCCGTCTTCAAGCAGCATCGGCACATGCGTCGCTTCCAGGCCTTGCGCCGTCGGTACAATAATCGTCGCCAGCGGAAATCGCCGTATCACCGCGAGCAGCGCGTCGGGCGAGGCCTCTCTGAAATGCGCCGGAGTGTACACCGGCGTTACTGATAAAACTCTTCGACTGC
>VFZQ01001225.1 GCA_016871135.1 Acidobacteriota bacterium
CCGACGAACGGTGGCTGTATGTCGCCAACTCGGATGCCGCGCGAAAGGTGTGGATGAAGTTCTCGGTGTACGAAGATGGGACGATCGGTCCGGGCCGCGTCTTCGCCGACGTGACGTCGAACACCGAAGAGGGCTTGCCGGATGGCATGAAGGTCGATGCGAAGGGGAACGTGTGGGCGACGGGGCCGGGCGGCGTTTGGATCTTTAACGAAGACGGCAAACATCTTGGAACGATCAAGCCCAACGAGGCGCCCGCGAATTGTGCGTTCGCCGACGATGGCGCCACTTTGTGGATGACGGCGCAGACCTCGCTGTATCGAATCAAGCTGAAATAGTTGACCCGGGGTTCCGGCGGCGTGCGCAATCGCAGGGTGAAGGAGAGATTCACTCATGCGATTACTTTTATTGGCCGCGGCTGGTATTGGACTGCACGCGGCCCCACTGAATATATTGAATCCGAGTATTGAGGATGGGGGCGGGCAGTTTGGAACGGCGTGGCAGGGGACTTGCGGATCGTGCGGCGTGTTTGTGGACTGCGGTTTCGATTTCACATCCGGACCGCCGGACGGCACACGGACCCTGTATGTGAACTCAACGGTGGGAGCCCATCAGGTATTGAGCGATTTGGTCGCGCCCAACACGACCTACACGATCAACGTAATGATCGGAGACCGGTTAAACGTGCCGTTTGCGGCAGCGATATTCGGCTTTACTCAAGCGCGTCGTTCACGACGTTCGCGACGGCCACGCTATTAGCGCAGGTGGTGAACCCGGTCACACCCTTCGAGGGTGGATTCGCGATGGGAACCTTGACGTTCACGACGGATTCCGCGCCGGCGAACCTGGGCGAGAACCTGATCTTGCGGCTTGGCGGGGCTTTTTCCGGAACTCTGCAGACGCATTATGACCTTGTCAGCGGCGATGCAACACCAACGCCGGACTGTATCTCGCCCGCCGCCGCGTGAGGAATAACGCGCAGCCGAATCCGGCTAAGCTTGGAGTTGATGAGCCACTCCGATCGCAAGCCCCATCCCTCGACCGCCGTGCTGACCGCCGGGTTCGACCCCGCTCTTTCGGTCGGCTCGGCGCGGCCGGCGGTCTTTCGTTCGAGCACCTATGTCTTCCCCACGCCTGAGGCCGCCGAACGCGCATTCGCAATACTCGGCGGGCGCGAGAAGCTGGGTGAAGGCGAAACCGCCGACCTCATCTACTCGCGCTTCAATCATCCCAACGCCGAGATTGTCGAAGCGCAAATCC
>VFZQ01001226.1 GCA_016871135.1 Acidobacteriota bacterium
CGTTTGTCACCGCCTTCCTCCCAATAGCAGACGCCCCGGTTGACGCCTGGGGCGCGGCGGGCCGGGCCTCTGTCTCCGCCGGGATGGAAGGTCCAGAGGAGTTTGGCGCCGGCAGCGTCGATGGCTTGCACGCTGTTCCGCGCGGTAATGAGGTACATCACGCCATCAACGACGATCGGCGTCGCTTCGATGTTGGTCGCGGGCCGCTGGCTGGCGTCGCCGGTTTTGTGCGTCCAAGCGACTCTGAGCTTTTTCACGTTGGCCGGAGTGATTTGTTTGGATAGCGAGTAGCGAGTGGCGGCTGCGTCGCCGCCGTAATGATTCCACTCTTTCGAGCGGTCGAAGGACTTAGCGGCGGCCAGAGGCAGGCTGGCGAGCTTCAGAAACGAGCGGCGATCGATCGGCATTGTTCGTTTGACTCCGGGTGTGGTACTTCGGCCACAATATCAGAAGAAAGGGAATTCATGCAGAGAAGAACATTTGCGATGGCGACCGCGGCGGCAGTTGCCGCCTTCGGTCAGGAACAAAAGAAGAAGGCGCGCCCGAGCCCGCCGGCCGAAACGTCGGTCGATGTGAACGGCAAAAAGATTGCGATCAAGTACTCCGCGCCATCGATGCGCGGCCGGAAGATTTTCGGCGAACTTGTTCCGTTTGGCCAGGTTTGGCGTGCGGGGGCGAACGAGGCGACGGCCTTGCACACCGACGCCGCGTTGTCGATTGGCAACCTCAGCGTTCCGCCTGGCGACTACACGCTTTATGTTTTGCCGACGGCGAGTTTGTGGGAATTGATCGTCAACAAACAGACCGGCCAGTGGGGTACTGTGTACAACGCCGGCAACGATCTGGGTCGCGTGAAGATGGCGTTGTCGAAGGCGTCGTCGCCGGTTGAGACCTACAAGATGACACTGTCGAAGGACGGGCCCGGCGCGAAGCTCCAATTGGAGTGGGAGAACACCGTCGCGGCGATTTCGATCGCGGTGAAATAGAAAATCCGGGCACACCTCGCCTGTCGGGTAAGGTTCTCGGGCTTGGGGAGCTGCCGGCCGGGCGGGGGCGGCTCCTTGGGCTCTGCAAGTTGGCTGTCGTGTCTCCGAGGGAACTTCACGGCTCGGTATTGCGTATGTTACGGTGGACGGACACAACTATGCTCTATTGCACGAAGTGTGGAACGCAGGTGAACGATGCGGCAGCGTATTGTCAGGCTTGTGGCGGGCCACAGCCTCGGAGCGGTGCCGTTGCCGGAGAGGAGTGGAT
>VFZQ01001227.1 GCA_016871135.1 Acidobacteriota bacterium
CGCCTTCACTTCCAAGATGCCACAACTCCGCGGCATCGAGTACACAGGCGTAGTACCCTGCGAGTTCTGCAACAACTGAAGTAGGCCGATCGCATCGGTGCTTCCCGGCGGCGTGACCGGGTGCGAGTGAGAATCTCCCGCGACTAATCATCGTGAGTTCGCCCGTCAGACAGGCTTCGAACGTGCGCGTCACGATGAGGGCGCGTCTAGTGTGAACCGAGCGACAGTCGGTCGGGCGGAGCCCGGGAGCGCTCTGCCTGAAGTCAAGTCGCCGAACGTCAGACACTCTCAACGAAGAACGCTCTAGAAGAAGACGCCGAACTCGAACCCGTCAACGCGGCCCGGCATGGCATCGAGGCGCGAGCGTCAGCGAAGCGCGATCGGGAGCGCGAGGGCAGACGCCCTCGCATGAGATAAACTGTCTCCGCAGGAGGCTTATGAGTGAAGCGCGCAAGCAATACGACCGCGAACGTTCGGCGCGGCGGTATGCAAAGAAACGTCAAGACCCGATCTGGATGAGACAACAAGCCGCCAAAAAGAAGCGCACTTACAAGTTCCGCAACGGCGCAAAGTATTACCGCAACAAAACCAAGAAACGCAACAAAGCATTAGTAGCAAAACTAAAACTTGACGCTCAAGAGTGCGCCGACTGCGGCCTTGCGATTACAGTCGATACGCTCTACGTCTTCGACTTTGATCATCGCGAACCGCGTCAAAAAAAGTTTACACTCAGTCAGGTTCGCACAGAGTCGCTACAAGCAATACAAGACGAAGTCGCGAAGTGTGACGTCGTGTGTAAGAACTGCCATGCTCATCGAACCCATCGGCAACGCAAAGCAGAGCACATCGCTATTATCAAAGAAGCACGTCAACGGCAACGTGTTATCGTTCTTCGGCAGCCGGGACTATTTGATGAAGCGTCGTAATAACCTCTACGTCGGTACGACATGGCGCAAGGTGCGACGTCACGTCCTCGACCGCGATCAGTACCGTTGCCAGATCGGGATGGAAGGCTGCACCGTCACCGCGACGCAAGTCGATCACATCATCCCGCTCGCGTTCGGCGGCTCACCGTATGAGATGGGCAACCTCCGGGCCGCTTGCTCGAAGTGCAACTCGGGCCGCTCAAACAAACTGCGACGCAAGCCGAGCCGGACATGGTGAAGCCGTGCCTCTGCGATCGAGTCGCCCGCCCTCGATGCGAATCGGAGAACGAACTTGACTAGTCAGTTTTTCCTGACGCGCGTAAACAGC
>VFZQ01001228.1 GCA_016871135.1 Acidobacteriota bacterium
TTCCGCTTGTGTCCATTGGTTCAAATAGAGCCGTCTGAAGGCGTCCACTTGCGAAGGCACTTGCTTTGCCCGCGCCGCGAGTTGGCGGATCTCGTCGAGGTTGCGGAACGCGCCGAGCGCCGGGTTCGCTTGCCGCCATGTCGCCTCATCGCTCCAATCCGCCTCCGCGTCGGCCTCGGCGATGTAGGAATAGAAACCGGGGTCTAACGATGCATCAGCGGCAGCGGCTTTCGCGTGGTCGTACAACTCGCCGAGAACGCTCTGTTTATCGTGGCCCGCCGTCGAGATACAAAGCCCTAACGAGTTCCTTCTCGCGCCGCCGCTTGTAGCCAGCGCGTCGTAGAGTTCGCGGTTCGGGGCTTCGTGGAGTTCGTCGTAAATCCAGCATGTGCAATCGAGTCCGTGCGCCGTCGAGGCCTCTGCGGATATCACCCGCAGCGTCGAGCGCGTGCGCTTGTCGGTGATCCGCTTCTTGGCTCGGCTGATGACGGCGCGCGCCGCGAGTTCGGGGCATTGCTCGACCATGCTCGCCGCTACGTCGAACAGTAAGCTCGCTTGATCGCGCGAGTTCGCCGCGATCACGACTTGAGCGCCAGCGCCGCCTTCGAAAGTTTCATAGACGGCGATTGCCGCCGCAATCGAGGTCTTCCCGTTCTTCCTCGGCAAGAACACAAGGCCCGCGCGGATCAGCCGCGCGCCGGTGTTGTCGATTGGGTCGTACAGCCCGCAGATGATTTCATGCTGGAACGGCAGTAGTTGAAACGGCTTGCCCGCGTACTCGCCTTTCTCGCCGCGCAGGAAACCTTCAACGAACCGGATCACACGCGCGCCGCCCGTCAGGTCCGCGAGCGCCTCGGCTATCGGATCGGCGACGGCCCGCCGCTTCAACGCGATGCGTCGGACACGGGGCATTAGACGCTCGAGCTCGGTCGGCCCACGGGTCCAGGTTGCGCCACGTCCAGGCCAAGTTGGCGCATGAATCGCTGGAACAAGCCGTAAGCCTGTTTTTCGACATCGACCGCCGGGTGACGCTTGCCGTCGATCACAAGGCCCTCGCTGGTCACGAGTTCGCGCGCGGCTTGCGCCCTGTCCCAGTTCTCCAACGCGCCGCGCAAGAGCATCTCGGCGTCGGGAGTCAGGTCGTATTCATTCGCCACGCGCCGCCAGGTGCGCTTGCTCTCGGGGCTTAGGTGTTTCGGTATGGTCATGGTCATTCGCCTTTCATGGTTCGTTTGGAATGTCAGGGCTTGCA
>VFZQ01001229.1 GCA_016871135.1 Acidobacteriota bacterium
GACAGCAGCCGACCGCTGAAACAGACACTTACCCCCAACCTCACCTTCTCGCCAACTCGGACCAAGCGGTAACTCCTTTACCTTCAACTCCGCTCCCGCTCACTCCGCGCTAATTTGGACAGCCGTGATGTCGAATACAACCGCATGCGGCGGCGGCGCTTGGTTCTGAGTGTTCATAGGGGTCTAGTCTACTTCTTGGAAGCCTCGATCACGAAATTGGACGTTGGCGTCGGAATCATTCGGTCGAGCCGGAAGCCATTCGCATCCAGCAATGCCCGCCAGTCTTCTTCAGTCCGCTCCTTCCCGCCGCAGACGACCATCATGTTCATATCCATCATGCGCGCCGAATTCGCGATCGAATCGTCCTCGGGCACCACGGCCTCGAACAATGCGAGTTTCGCGTGGGCGGGCATGGCCGCGTGGACGGTGCGCAGGATCGCCGCCGCCTGCGCGTCGTTCCAGTCGTGCAGGATCCACTTCATCGTATACAGGTCTCCGCCGGCTGGAACCGACTCGAAGAAATTTCCCGGTTGAAACGCGCAGCGGTCTTGCAAGCCCTGGCTCGCGATGTACTCCTCGGCGGCGGCTCGGGTGTGCTCCATGTCCATCACGATGCCCCGTAGCCCGGGTTGCTTTTTCAAGAATGCGCAGAGCATCGCGCCAACGCCGCCGCCCACATCGACGAGAACTCCGGTTTCGGGCAGCGCGTAAATTTCGACAACCGCTCCCAGAACCCCGGCGCTAAGCCCCGACATGAGGAGATTGAATTGGTGGCCTTCTTCGGGGTTGGTTTTTGTGTAGTAGTCCCAGATGTGTTCGCCCATTGTGTGAACGAACGCGTCGCCTTCCGTCTTCGCCGAATAGGCCAGGTTTTCCCACGCGCGATACATCCCGCTCGAAGGCGCCAGGAAGCAGAGGGCCATTGGACGCATCGAACCAGGGACATCGGCGCGCAACGTGCTGCCGAGCTCGGTGAGCGTGTAACTGGAGCCATCGCGGTTGAGTAAACCCATCGAGGCGCAGGCGCGAAGAAATCGTTCGTTCACGCCAGGGTCCCGTCCCGCCGCGATTGCATCCGGCACGCCGAGGGTCGCGAAGGTCTCCAGCAGTCGCCCGCGAAAATGCCCCAAGCCATATCGAAGAGGATCGCTTGTGGTGGCGGAGTTTTTGTTTGCATAAAAAGTGTTCGTCCATCATAAGCGCAAAGCGTCCCGTAGAGGGCCACGGTTTCGTGGTATGAATGAGAGGAC
>VFZQ01001230.1 GCA_016871135.1 Acidobacteriota bacterium
CATCCGACCTACTGGCGGTTGAACTACGGCTCGCTGCCGCAGGACATCCGGCACAACGCGACGGTCTCAAGCGTCGTCGAACTGCCGTTCGGCAAAGGCAAGCGTTGGGCTTCCGGCCGCGCGGCCGACATCCTGCTCGGCGGCTGGCAAATCAACGCGCTCGCGCGTCTGAATACAGGAACGCCGATTACGCCGACAGCGCCGGGCACGGTACTCAACGCGCCGGGCAGCGGGCAGTTCGCCGATTGCCTGGGGCCGGTGGCGAAAATTGGAGAGCGGACGCGCTGGTGGGACCGGACGAATCTCGCCGATCCCAACACGGTTTCGCCGAATACGCCGCGCTTCGGCACGTGCGGAACGGGCACGCTGCGCGGCCCGGGATTGATCAACGTCGACATGGGCGTCTTTCGCCGTTTCCAAATCAATGAACGCATCAACGTTCAATTGCGCGGAGAAGCGTTTAATGTGTCCAACACACCGCACTTCGGGGATCCCAATGCCGACATCTCGTCGAGCAACTTCGGCTTGATCGGTACAGTACAAAACACCGGACGCGAAGGCAATGACCAACGGCTGTTCCGCCTTGGTATTCGGATTGGATTCTAAGATGACCCTTTCACGAAGGTTGTTTTTGGCGGGCGCCGCTATAAGCCCGGCAGCCGCGCAGAAGCTCGCACCCGGTGATCCGAACTCGCCGGAACGGCTGACGCTCATCGAAACCTTCGAAGGCAAGATCAAAGACCTCGCCGCGCGTTTCGAAGCGCGAACCCATCGTCCGGTGGATGGATGGAGCATGCCGTACCGGCTCTTCCGGCCCACCAACACCAACGGCAAACTGCCGCTCGTGTTGTATCTGCATGGCTCTGGCGGTACGGGCGTCGACAATCAAAAGCAACTCACCGGCGGAAATCGATTCGGCGCGTTGTTATGGACGCTGCCCGAGGTGCAGGACCTTCAGCGTTGCTACGTGGCCGCGCCGCAAACGGACCGCGGTTGGATTCGCTATGCCACGCCGCGTACACTCGCCACGAAACGGAGTCAGATGCCTGACAAAGTACCCGGACTCGGCCCCGGCGCGGCAGCGGTTGTCGATCTGGTGAAGACGCTCACCGCGGAACTCTCGTTGGACGATCGCCGGATTTATCTCTGCGGAAATTCGATGGGCGGCGGAGGCTGTTGGCATCTGCTCGCTCATCACGGCGAACTATTCGCCGCGGCCGTACCGTTCTGCGGGGGCGCTTCGCCGGAGT
>VFZQ01001231.1 GCA_016871135.1 Acidobacteriota bacterium
AGGCGCTACGTTAAGGATTCACATGTTCGAAGGAATGTGATTCATCATATGGATGAAACACAAACTTCACGATGGCGGATGGTCATCGCTTTCTGCCCGGGTGTCGAGAGCGATCGATCTTGAAGCCTCATGTCGTGCCAGCGGCGCGTTGGTGCGGAAGCGACATGTTCGGGACGCGAGCACCTTGCTGCGCCTTGCGTTCGCCTACGGTCCCGGCGGGTTGTCGTTACGAGAGACGGCGGCGTGGGCCTGCGCGCAAGGGATTGCGGATATTTCCGATGTCGGGTTGATGTATCGCCTTCGGGATTCCGCCGCGTGGCTTGGGGAGATCGCCGGGCGGCTTCTGGCCCTTCGAACGAGGTGTGGGAGCGGGTCTGGCCGTTGCCTTCGTATGATGGACGCGACGGTCATTTCGACGCAGGGCACCGCCATGAATTGGCGGCTGCACGCGACCTATGACGTTGACAGCCAGCGCTTCAGTGACTTCGAGCTGACCGACATTTGTGGCGCTGAGAAATTGGAGCGAGCCCCGGTGGTCGCTGACGAAATCCGGGTGGCGGATCGATGCTATGCCCGACCTGACGGAATCGCCCATATGTTGGATGGACAGGGCGACTTCGTTCTCCGCGTCGGTTCGCGGTCGTTGCGGCTGACCACGCCAGACGGGACTCCGTTCAATCTGTCGGCCGCGCTCAAGCACAGCACGCGATTCGGGGGGCTAGATCGGCAAGTGTTGGTTCAGCACAGTCGCAATCAGCGATGGCAGCCCCGGCCTGCGCGCCTGGTTATCTTGCCCAAGCCGCTCGATGTCGCGCGCCAGTGCCAGCAAAAGAGCCGCAATGAAAGCCGGCGCGGACAGCATCGTAACGACCCGCTCTCCGAGGCCGCAGCCGGTCACGTGATCCTCATCACATCGTTGCCGAAGAAGGACTATTCTGTCGTGGCCATCGCCGAAATCTACCGGATGCGCTGGCAAATCGAACTCGCGTTCAAACGTCTCAAAAGTCTACTGCGCGTCGACGAGATGCTCGCCAAAGACCCGAACTTGGTCAGAGCTTGGATATTCTCGCACTTGATTGTTGCGCTGATGATCGAAGACATCACCCCGCAAGTCGGGGACTCTCCCCCCTCTGCGCCACGGATCAAACAACCGCGCGCGCTCCATCTGGCGGATCACAAAAATGCTGCTCGTTAGCTTGAGGTCGATGATCATTAGCGTCACGGCGGTCCACCGAATCACCATGGACGC
>VFZQ01001232.1 GCA_016871135.1 Acidobacteriota bacterium
CATCGGCACCGGGATTTCGACGGCGGGCAGCGGCGGCTTGACGCTGAACGGACTTCCGCCCGCGAGCTTCCGCATGACCGTGGACGGCACCGACGCCGAGGGAGATCCCGAGTTGCCGTCGTTGTCGATGTATCAGAACTTCAACTTCGTGAAGGGCGTCAGCCTCGAGGCGATCTCGGAGGTGAACGTGGCGAAAGGCATCGCGTCGGCCGAGATCGCCAACACGATGTCCGGCAACGTGAACCTGATCACCAAGAGCGGAACGAACGAGTTCCACGGGAGCCTGTTCGAGAACAACCAGACGGAGAATTACTCGGCGAGGAACCAGTTTCTGGCCACCCGGGCGCCGATCGTGTTCAATCAGTTCGGCGGATCGCTCGGCGGGCGCATCATCCGGAACAAGCTGTTCTTCTTCGGCGTGTACGAGGGTTACCGGGAAAAGGCGTTCCGGCCGATCAACGGCAACGTGCCGGCGCAGGAGTTCCGCGACCGGATGATCGCGGCGGTGCCCGCATACAAGCCTTATTTCGACCTGTTTCCACTGCCGAACAATCCGGTGGCCCCCGGGGCCGTGACGGGCTTCTATCAGGGGGCGGGTTCCAACACGTCCACCGACAATCACGCGATCTCGCGCGTGGACTACCACATCAACAGCAACAACCTGCTCTCGGCGCGCTACACGCGCGGGCGGCCGTTCCGCAATCAGCCGCGCGTGACCACCAACTTCCGGACGTTCGATGGATTGACCGAGGTGGGAACGCTGAGCCACACGCACATCCGGGCATCGTTCAGCAACGAGTTCCGTTTCGGATACAACCGCAACGACGTGCGGCGCCTGGACAATATCTACACGTTGGGCGTTCCGGCGATCGGCGGCAACCTCGGATTCGGCGATTCAGGAGAAACGCTGTTCAAGGGCGGATCGACGAAGAGCTTCGAGGATGTTTTCGCGCTGACCAAGGGACGGCACTCGCTCAAGTTCGGCGGTCTGTTCAACCGGCGTGTCGCCGGCCGCGACAACATCGAGATGCCCAACATTAGCTACGCCAACGTGGAAGACATGCTGGCCAACCGTCCGTTGCAAGCGAGTGTGACGTGGGGCGTCAAGCCTTTCCTGATAGAGAATTGGGGCATCGGCTTCTTCGCGCAGGATGATTTTCGCGTCAACCGTAAGCTCATGCTGAACCTCGGTGTCCGGTACGACTACATGGCCGTCCCGTCCGAACGCGACGGGCGATTGTTCAACCG
>VFZQ01001233.1 GCA_016871135.1 Acidobacteriota bacterium
TTGTCAGCGATGCGCCGGCGGCGGGCGCGGCGCCGGAGTCGCGCGGGTATCTTTACATCCCGCCGGCGGCTGTACGCAACGGCGCGGTATTTGCGGTGGTGAACGGGCGCGCGATCCGGCGCGAGGTGAAGTCGAGCGGGGCGACCCAACAAGGGCTTCGTATCGACAGCGGGTTAAACGGCGGCGAGGATATCATTCTGAATCCGCCCGAGGATTTGAAAGACGGCGCTTCCGTCCAGAGGAAAACACAATGAGCGATGTCGTCATCCGCACCAATATGCTGAACAAGGAATTTGTCCGCGACGCCGAGCGGGTTGTGGCGTTGAAGGACGCGTCGATTGAGATTCGTCGCGGGGAGTTCGTGGCGTTGATGGGGCCGTCGGGGTCGGGGAAATCGACGCTGCTGCATCTGATTGCGGCGATGGATAAAGCGACATCGGGCGAGATCGATGTATTGGGGGAGAACTTGAGCGCGTTGTCTGATAGCGCGATCGCGCGGTGGCGGAATGCGCATATCGGGTTTGTGTTTCAGTCGTTCAACCTGATTCCGGTGTTGACGGCGCATGAGAACGTCGAACTGCCGCTAAAACTGACGGGGCTGAGCAAATCGGAACGGCAGACGCACGCGAATACAGCATTGAAGCTGGTTGGGCTGGAAGACCGCATGGGGCATTTCCCGCGGCAGCTATCGGGCGGACAGGAGCAGCGGGTGGCGATTGCGAGGGCGATCGTGACGGATCCGGATCTGTTGCTGTGCGACGAACCGACGGGGAATCTGGATGCGAAGTCGGCACAGGAGGTCTTGACCTTGCTGGCGAAGTTGAACAAGGAGTTCAACAAGACGATCGTGATGGTGACGCACGATCCCCATGCTGCACAGTTTGCGTCGAAGGTGCGGCATTTGGATAAGGGCGAGTTGTTGCCGGAGTGATCGATAAGACCGCTGGAGCAGTTGGTGCAGTCAACGCGATACCCCGGTAGCTTCGTCAGGTTGATCGAGTGCTGCCACGTGTTGGGCCGCGACTGCATCGGCTTTTGTAAGTAAGTTTACGGAACTCACACGGTAGGGTATTCGTTGTATGGGGTATGCCGCCACTCGTGCGTGGACTGTTCCTCGCCAGCATCATGCTGTCGATCGTCTCCTGGTACACGACGTTTGAAGGGATGTCGTTGTATCTATCGCGCTGGTTCGCGCTGCTGGCGAGTCTTGGCGTGCAGACATCGCTGGTGCTGGTGGCTTGGCT
>VFZQ01001234.1 GCA_016871135.1 Acidobacteriota bacterium
TCGCGGTGTTGGCGCGCGGACAAATATCGTCGCGGCCACAAGCGACCTGAACGCCAACGTGCAGGCCGGCGGCTCTTCGCCGGTCGTCGCGAAAGGGGCGGTCCTCAACGCCGCCAGTTTCATCGCGGACGCGCCAATCGCCCCCGGATCGCTTGTATCGATCTTCGGCGAACGCCTCGCGCAATCGCAGCAACTCGCGGGCGGCGCATCGCTTTCCAATCAACTCGGCGGCACCGAGGTTCTGCTGGCCGGCCGCAACCTGCCGCTGCGCTTTGTCAGCCCCGGTCAAATCAACGCCCAGATCCCATACGATCTCACCGTCAACACCGAGCATCAGATCATCGTGCGCCAAGGCGAACGAATCAGCGTGCCCGAATCGATAACCGTAGCCGCCGCGCAGCCCGCCATCTTCACGGTCGACCTGTCCGGCAAAGGCCAAGGCGCCATTCTCTGGTTCCGGTCGAATGGGGAATCGGCGCTCGCGGCGCCGGCATCGCCCGCCCGCGCGGGCGATGTGCTGGTCGCCTACGCAACCGGACTCGGCCTCGTGACCCCGAGTATCCTACCGGGTCAACCCGCACCCTCGTCGCCACTCGCACAAGCCTCGGAAACCGTAGAAGTCACCGTCGGCGATCAGCCCGCCGCCGTCCAGTTCGCCGGGCTTTCTCCGGGCTTCGCCGGGCTCTATCAAGTCAATTTCAGCGTGCCCGAACAAGCCCGCAAGGGCCAGGAAGTGTCCGTCAGACTCAACGTCGCCGGACAGTCCAGCAACGCAGTCACGATCGCTATTGAATAGGAACCGGAGGCGGAACCGCCGAACCGAACCGTTCGCTCCACCGAATCCGTCCAGTCGCCTGCATCACCACGAATAAGGTCGCGATCAACCCGATCGTCACCGCCAACCCCGTGAACCCGCGGAAGAAGAAAGCGTAAGAGAACAACACTAGGTACACAAGTTGCGCCGCCGCCACTTCTCGAAAGGCGAACCGCGGCCCTACGACAAGCCGCATATAACTCGCGACCAGTCCCACCGATACGACCGACGCAATCAGGAACGACGCGTGGATGTCGAAGTGATCGACCATGTAGGCCAGCAGCAGATGAAAGGCAAAGAACGCCGCGGCCAGGAAAAAGTAGTTCATCGGATGCAGATCGATCCCGCGCAGCGTCGTGATGATGAACATGAGGAAAAAGAAGAAGAACAGCGACACCGGAGCAAAGAAACTGATCTCGGCGGCCAGC
>VFZQ01001235.1 GCA_016871135.1 Acidobacteriota bacterium
GCGAGACGGCGATCCGCTCGATGCGTGCCTCAACGAACTGAAGCGGCTTCGCGCCGAGGCGGGCGTTTTCGGCTGTCACGGCAACCACGAGATCTACGCCAATTCCGAACGGTATACTTCCGAACAAGCCGCAAAGTTCGGCCTCCGGTTTTTGCGCTATGAGGCCGAAACACTGCGTTTTGGCGATGCCCGGCTCCGGCTTGCCGGCGTCGATTATCAGCGCATGCACTCGCCTTATCTGATTGGCGCCGAGCGGCTCCAGCAGACCGGCGCATTCAACGTTCTGCTCTCTCACAACCCGGATGTGTTCGAAGCCGCCTCCGCGCAAAAATGGGATTTAACCTTGGCGGGCCACACACACGGGGGTCAAGTCACGGTAGAGTATCTAAACCAGCACCTGAATCTCGCTCGGTTCCTGACCCCGTATGTCTACGGCCATTATCAGAGAGAAAGCTCGCACCTTTACGTCACGCGCGGCATCGGCACTGTCGGTGTTCCGGCGCGCATCGGCGCGCCGCCGGAGGTCGCGTTAATCCGCCTGTGCGCTACCTAATCGTCACCGACATTCACGCCAACCTGGAGGCGCTCGACGCCGTGCTTGCCGCCAACGTGGGCCTCTACGATCAGATCGTATGCTGCGGCGATTTCGTCGACTACGGCGCCGACCCCAACGCAATCTGCGATTGGGCGCGCCGGGAATGCGCCACCGTCATCCGCGGGAATCACGACAAGGCGTGCTGTGGTCTCGACAGCACCGACGACTACAACCCTCTCGCCCAAGCCGCCGTTGTCTGGACGATGCGCACGCTCACTCCCGAAAACCTTGAGTGGCTGCGCGTCCTTCCCATGGGCCCGGTCTGGGTGGAGCAGAAATTCCAGCTTGTCCACGGCTCGCCGTACGACGAGGACGAGTACCTTCTTGAGATCCCGGAAATTATCCGGTCTCGCCAAGTCATGGAAGCGCCGATCGTCTTCTTCGGCCATACCCATCTGCAAGGCGCCATTCACTTCCACGAAGATCAAGGCTCGGTGCTGCCGACGATCGGTCCAAACGAAACCGCCAAGGTCTTCACGATCCAGCCCGGCGACTACTATTTGATCAATCCCGGCTCGGTCGGCCAGCCGCGCGACCGCGACTGGCGCGCAGGTTGCGCTCTGTATGACACCTCTACCGGCGAAATGGTGCTCCGCCGCATCGAGTACGATCTCGCCAACGCCCAGCGTAAGATCGTCGAAGCCG
>VFZQ01001236.1 GCA_016871135.1 Acidobacteriota bacterium
GGCGGGGACGATGAACTTGGGGGCGCTCGGGGCCTTCGGCGCCGGGCGCGGAGTCGGCGGTGAATCCACGGCCATCCTCGGCGAGACCATCGACGGCGCGCTGGCCAAGCACCTCGGCGGCATCTTCCCGCACCTCGGGCTGGGCATCTCGAAACGCCTCGAAAACAACGTCGTTTACAGCATCTCTGCGTGGGGACCAAACAAGGCCCTGCCGATCATGGTCAACCCGGCGAACGCCTACGGCACGCTCTTCGGCAGCGTTGCCGACGGTGCGGCCAGTCAGGAGTTCGCGGCGAAGAACAACATCCTCGATTTCCTCAAGGACGACGTGAAGACGGCCACCGCGAGACTGGCCGGGCCGGAGCGTGAGCAATTCGACGCCTATCTCGAGACGTTCGAAACTCTGCGCGACCGCCAGAGCCGCCTGAACGAGATCAAGCACACGTTGCGCGCGAAGGGCCCGGTGGTTTCCGACAAATACAAGAGCCCCGTCGAAACCGATCGCCTCGACGCCCAGTTCGACCTCGCTGCCGCAGCTCTCATCTGCGGGCTGACGAACGTGCTGACCCTCTCAAGCGCCGCTGGCATCGGCGACTTCGACATCACCTTTAAGGGCCTCGGCCTGAACATCGACAAGCACTCGATCGGGCATGGCGGCACCTATGAAGGGAAGAAATGGGACGAGCTTTACAACATGATCCGCCGTTACCACTTCGACCTGATTGCCGGCCTGTGCCGGAAACTCGAGGCGGTGAAGGAGGGTAACGGCACGATGCTCGACAACACCGTGATCGTCTATCTCAGCGACGGAGCCGAAGCCCACCACAGCCGCTGCTGGGAATGGCCGATGGTCGTGATCGGCAACATGGGCGGGAAACTCCGGAGCAACCGCTACATCGACTACCCCGGCTACGCCCAGAAGGGCCACCGCACCACGGCCAATATGTATCTCACGCTTCTGCAACTGGCCGGCGCGGAGCGCGACAAGTTCGGAACGTCCGATCCGAATCTCAAAGACATCGACACCCACGGCCCGCTCGCGGAACTGCTGGCGTAACCACTCATATTACCCCGATGAGACTTGGAGTGCCGCGCTTACTCCCGCTCTCCTGGGTGTGCGTGATGCTGCTGACGGCCGGATCGGCCATCGCGCAGGCAAAGGTGGAGTCCACCTACGCCGACACCCTTGCGCCTTTCCTGAAGCGGCATTGCGTCGAATGTCACGGGGCCGAGAAATCC
>VFZQ01001237.1 GCA_016871135.1 Acidobacteriota bacterium
GCCATGAGCTTATCCTCGTCAATCGTAATGCCCAATCCCGGATCGGTGAGCAGCGGCCGGTAGCCATCTTTCACAGGAGGCAGCGGCTTCTTCAATAGATCGGTGTACTCGTTGTCGCCCCGCTCCTGAATCAGGAAATTCGGTACTGCCGCGTCGATCTGCAAACTCGCCGCCAGCGAACACGGCCCTTGCGGATTGTGCGGAGCAATCGGCGTGTAGTAAGCCTCGGCCATACCCGCGATGATCTTCAACTCGGTGATACCGCCCGCGTAACAGATATCGGGCTGCAGAATCGTTGCCGCGCGCTTCTCAAGAATCTCCCGGAAGCCCCACTTGGTGAAGATGCGCTCGCCGGTCGCGATCGGCACGTGTGTCTTTTTCGCCATCTCCGCCATGACGTCGACGTTCAGCGCCTGCGCGATCTCTTCGTAGAACCACGGCTGATACGGCTCCAGCGCCTTGATCAACGACATCGCCGTCGGCGGTTGAATCGCGCCATGGAACTCCACGCCGATATCGACGCCCTTGCCCATCTTTTCGCGCAGCGCCTTGAACCGCTCCACCACTTCGTCGACAAACTTCGCGCCCTCGTTGTATTTGAACGGCGAGCGCGTGTTGCCGCGCAGTTGCACTTTCATCGCGTTGACGCCGGTCTTCTCGCTCACCGTGCCGTATACACGCATCCGGTCTCGGGTCGGCCCGCCAAGCAGCTTATACACCGGCACGCCGTAGACCTTGCCCTTGATGTCCCACAACGCCTGATCGATGCCGCTCGAAATCGCCGTCTTCACCGGACCGCCGCGATAGAACGCGCCGCGATGAATCGCCTGCCAGTGATGCACCACCCGGCACGGATCCTGTCCGATCAGATAGTTGCCGACTTCGAGCGCACCCGCCGCGCAAGCCTTCGCGTCGTCCTTCAACATCTCGCCCCAACCGGTCACGCCGGCGTCGGTCGAAATCTTCACGAACACCCAGGAGTTCTTCAACACGAAGGACTCGATCTTGGTCACCTTGATGTTGTCGTTCGGACCAACCGCCGCCGCGTCGGTGCGCTCGCAAGTGAACATCGCGTCCAGGCCGGCCAGCGCCGCGCCCTGCAAGAAATTTCTTCGATTCATGTCTCTCTCCTAAAATTGAATGCGAGCCTGCACCTGATAGAACCGGTTCAGCGACGAGGTCTGGCTCAAGATTCGCCCAAAGTTGGTTCCCACCACGTTCAAGTCCGGACCCGCCAT
>VFZQ01001238.1 GCA_016871135.1 Acidobacteriota bacterium
GATCCTCGCGCCGGCGCACGGTGAGGCCTACATCGAGTCGCAGAAGGTCAACACGGATCTGGCTGCGGCCCGGAAACTGCTCTCCGAGGCTGGTCACGCCAACGGTATCGACATTCAGCTCGAGTACACCGACAATTGGTGGTGGGAAGAGTCGCTCGCCATTCAGGCCAAGGATGCGCTCGCCAAGGCCGGCATCCGCGTCGATCTCAAGCGCATACCGCGTACCGAGATGAACTCGCGTCGGGCGATCGGCAAACGCGATCTGCCGTTCTTCCCGCACTTGGCCAACGCCTTCGTTCTGGCGCCGGCCTATGCGTTCTACCTCAGCGCGCACACCCAAGGGTCCTCGAACGTCAACGACTACAAGAGTCCGGAGTTCGACCGTATCGTCGACGAGATGATCGGCGAGACGAATCCGGCTCGCGCGAATCAGCTGTCGTACGAAGCCCAGCGTATTCACGCCAACGATTCGACGTTCGTCATCTCGCACTTCCCGAAGACCTACGCGGTGACGGTGCCGTGCATCACCGGCTGGCTCTGGTATCCCCATGATCGCTTGGTGTGGAAGCATCTGAGCTGCACGGAGCGTCGCGGCTGAGTAGAGCCGCACGAACCGTGAGGTGACGCTCCGTCAGTTTCTACTGCGTCGCGTGTTGTTGGTGATCCCGATCCTGTTTGGGATCACCTTCATCACGTTCATGCTCGTCCGGGTCGGTGACCGCGACCCGGTGGCGATGCTGGCCGGGCCGCTGGCCGATCGCCAGACTCTGGCGACGCTGCGGACGGAGATGGGCTTGGATCGCTCGTTTTGGGAACAGTTCGCGATCTACGTCGGGAAGCTGATCCAACTCGACTTCGGCAAGTCCTGGGAGTCGAACAACCCGGTCATCGTCGATATCGCCAACCGCCTTCCGGCCAGTCTCGAACTCTTGCTGATTGCGATGCTGATCGGCGCGGCCGTTGGAATTCCTGTCGGGTTGCGCTCGGCGCAGCGGCCGAACGGCGCGTTCGACCAAGCAGCCCGCTTCGTGTCCCTGCTGGGCTTCTCGGTGCCGACCTATTGGTTCGCGCTGATGGGCATTTTCATTTTTTTCTTCAAGCTCGGCTGGGCGCCACCGCCGATGGGACGCATCGGGCTCGACGCCATTCCGCCTCCCGATGTCACCGGCAGCTATTTCATCGATAGCCTGCTGGTCGCCGATTGGTCGGCGTTGCATTCCTCGGGGACGCGGTTGGT
>VFZQ01001239.1 GCA_016871135.1 Acidobacteriota bacterium
TCGCCAGGCGCAGGTTGTTCGCCCAATCGTAGGACACGCCGTTCATCTCGCGATTTTCGAAGCCGTTGACCGACGCGTTAGCGGTATAAGTCACTTCAACGAGGTAGTTCGTCGCGAAACTGTGCTGCACGCCGAAGTTCCAATTCATGGTGTAAGGCGAGAGCCGATTGAAGTCGACTCAGGTCGCGCCGCGCCCGCCGTAGTTGACGCCGGCGAATGGGATGGTGCCATCGGCGCGAATGACCGGCTGCAAAAGCAATGCCGCGATCGGCCCTTGGCTCAACTGAAAGCGAGGCCGGAAGTCGCCGTTCGGCGTGTCAATGCGCGCGGTCGCCGAGCCGTATTCTTCAGTCGGTGCGCCAGGCAGGCGTTCATCGACCGTCGACAACGCAAAGCCCGCGCGAATCACCGTGCGATGCGGCAGCGTCCAGGCAAATCCAACTCTCGGCTGAAAGTTGTTCCAGTCCCTTTTATGCAGTTCCTTCGGGTGTGTGATCACGCCGCGAGCTCCCGCGACAACGTTGTCCGCACCGGTTGGATCGAAGCTCGACACCTGCCCGTACTTGTTGTTCGGAGTGCTCTGCGTCTGCCAGCGCATGCCGATGTTAAGCGTGAGGTTTGGCCTTAAGCGCCAGTCGTCTTGCAGGTAGAATGAGTTGATCCAATTGCGCGGCAGATTGCTAAGCAAATTGCGAGTTAGCGAATAGCTGCCGACAGCGCCGGCCATCAACTGGCTGATTGCGTTTCCACCAGTGTTCGGAATCCCGGAGCCGTTCGGATTCAGGCCGTTCGTGCCCGAAAGATTGAACGTGCCCGCGTTGTTGTCACGCGTGTAGTTGTTGCGCCGCAGCCGCATCAGATCGTAGCCAAACTTGAACGCGTGCTTACCGGAAAGCTTGCTCACGTCCTCGCGAAAGTTGATCGTCTCTTCGACGTTAAGGCTCGGATTGGCGACGTTCGGAATGCCGTTGATAACAGGCATCGAACCAGCGCCAACATTTGGAATGCCGAGCAATTTCCCGAAGTCGGTACCATATCCCGGCCACGTCGCGTCGTTGCGGAATCGGTAGTAGTTGAGTCGAGTCTCGCTGATCAGCGTCGGCGTGACCGTGTAGGTTGCACCGATGCCCGAGGTCGTCTGGGTGTCTTTCGAGACTCGCTGCGATGCGTTGTAAAGCAGGTTCACGACGTCGAGATTTGGCGTGAACGCGGTACGAGTGTTGAAGCTCCAATTA
>VFZQ01001240.1 GCA_016871135.1 Acidobacteriota bacterium
GGATGCCGAACGCGGCAAAGTTTCCTACGCCGCGCCGTTCTTTTTAAACCACGCTTGCAGCTTCTGCCAGCCGTCCTTGGCGCTGGCATCGTGGTAGGTCGTGCGGTAGTCGGCGTGAAAGCCGTGATCGGCTTCTTGGTACACGTCGATCCGCGATTTCGAATTTCCGGCCGCCCTCAACGCCTCGCGCATCTTCTCGACCGAATCAAGCGGAATGCCGCGATCCTTCGCGCCATACAACCCAAGCACCGGCGCCTTCAAGTCTCTTGCGATATCAAGCGGATGTTTCGGCGTCATCTCGCCCGGCGCGCCAATCAACCGTCCGTACCACGCCACGCCCGCTTTCAACTTCGGGTTGTGCGCGGCGTACATCCATACCACCCGCCCGCCCCAGCAGAAGCCCGTGACCGACAACTTCGCCATATCCGCCTTGCCGGTCGTTGCCGCGTACGCAACGGCCGCGTCGAGATCCGCCATCACCTGAGCGTCCGGCACCTTGCCGACGATTTTCAGAATTTCCTGAAAGTCCGTCAGCTTGCTGACATCACCCTGCCGCGCATACATCTCCGGCGCGATCGCCATGAATCCCAGCTTCGCGAACCGCCGGCAAATGTCTTTGATGTGTTCATGCACGCCGAAAATCTCTTGTACCACCAGCACAACCGGGAAGTTCGATCCCGCGGCCGGCATCGCGCGATACGCCGGAATCTCCAGGCCGCCCACCGGAATCTTCACCTCACCCGCGATCAAGCCCGTGGCGTCCGTCTTGATCTGCGTCTGCGCGCAAATCGGTCGAACGGCCATCGCGAATCCCGCAGCCAGCTTGGTCTTCAGAAACACCCGGCGGCGCGAGCGCGGATTTACGTTGTCGAGACTTCGTTCTTGTGCATTCATGGCGATCACCGCGCATGATAGCACTACCAACTACTGAACGGCGGCCAACTCCTCCGATGCCTTTTCCCACTCGGCGAGGAATCCCTCATGTTGCGTACGCAACTCGTCCAGCCGCTGCGCAGTCCGCACCGGATCGCTCGCGCTCGAATAGTTCGCCAGCGCGGCCTCCAATTCGGCGATCTCCGTTTCCGCGCCCCCAATCGACTTCTCCAGCGCCACAACCCGATCCTCAAGCTGCTTCAGCTTGATTGGATTGATCCGCTTCTTCGCCGGCGCCGGCGCAGCCTCCAGCGGCTTCGTCACATCATCCATCGTCGGCGGTTTCTGCTGGGCGGCGATCC
>VFZQ01001241.1 GCA_016871135.1 Acidobacteriota bacterium
GAAGCTGCCGGAGGTTCCGAATGCCAAATGCCTGGATCTCGGCTGCGGACAAGGCAACACGACGCGATTGCTGGCCGAGGTGATCAAGCCCGCGGAAGTCGTCGGAATTGAATACGACAACGCGCTGGTGGAGTACGCCGCGCAGGCCGAGAGTCCGCCGTGCGTCCGATTTGAACAAGGCGACGCCACGCGGTTGACATTCGCGGATGGAACCTTCGACATCGTGTTCTGCCGCTTTTTGCTGATTCACATGGCGGATCCGTTACACGTCATTGGCGAGATGTTGCGCGTCGTGAAACCGGGCGGGTATGTCGTCGCTTTCGAGGCGGACTTCGCGATCGACATCAGCTATCCGGTGACGGCCGCGACCGCACTGATGAACAAAGTCTGGCAGGGAGTTTTTCAGAATCCCTCGATTGGACGCCGGCTTGTGCCGCTGTTTAAACAGGCGGGTGCGTCGAACATTCAGGCGGGCGCGTTTATGCAATTGGAGCACGACGAATCGACCTTGAAGTGAACGTATCGACTGACGGCCGAGGCGACCGGCGTGGCGGCCGAGGCGAAAGGGATTCTCTCCGCCGAAGAGGTCCGAACGATGATCGAAGGGTTACGCGCCTTGGAGAACGATCCGGCGAGTGTGATGATGCGTTTTCCGGATGTTTGGGTGATGGCGCGGCGCGCCTTACAGTAGTCCCGCGCGATATTTGCCTGGTCGCGCAGCACCGCGATAGTTGTTCGTTCCGATTCATCACTATGAGTGGGTGGCGCGGATTCGCGAGCGCGTCGCGCCATCAATTTGAACTGGTTCCGGAAGGCGATTGATTGTGCCGCGGCAGTTGGGTGCGCCGCAGCGGCATTCGTAACGCGGACCGTTGGGGGCAAAGCGATAGTCGACCGTGAGCTCTTCTCCGTCGCGGATGGCACGGGCGCTGAAATACAGGATATGGCCGCCGCGCGCGCGACGGGTGACGAGATTTGGGCCGCAGGAATGATTGATTATTTCGGCGCCGCTGCCGTTGACGCCGCCGTCGATGTAGACGTCGTCGTTCAGGCGAAAGAGAAATTGGATCGGCCGAATTGAGCGGCGGATTTTTTCGGCGGGATCGATTCGTTCGCCGGTATACTCAATCACTTTTCTGCCGGCGGGGATATCTTCGGCGGCAAAGACGCCAAGGCCATGAATCGGCGAATCCGCCACTCGCAGTACGAAGCAGGAATAGCGGTCGTCGATCC
>VFZQ01001242.1 GCA_016871135.1 Acidobacteriota bacterium
CCGCCTGATCGAAGATCGCCGATTGCGGCGATTCCATGACGGCGTCGGTCACTTCCAGGCCGCGCTTGGCGGGAAGGCAGTGCAGGAAAATGGCGTCCGATGCGGCTCGCGCCATCAAAGATTCGTCGACCTGATAGGGCGCGAAAATCCGCTGGCGTTCGAGCGCTTCGGACTCTTGGCCCATACTGGCCCATACGTCTGTGTAGATCACATGCGCGCCGGCGGCGGCTTCGGCGGCTTCGGAAACAATGTCCACCGCTACACCGGCTGCGCGGGCTTGGGCGACGATCGCGGCATTCGGTTCGTAGCCCGCCGGGCACGCAACGGCGATCGACATACCCAAACGCCCGGCGGTCAGCATGAGCGAATGGGCGACGTTATTGCCGTCACCGATGTAAGCCAGTTTGAGGCCTTCCCACCGGCCGAATCGCTCGCCGATCGTCTGCACGTCGGCCAGCGCCTGGCAGGGATGATAGAGATCGCTGAGCGCGTTGACGACGGGTACGCGCGACCATTGAGCCAAATCGTCGATCGTCTGCTGCGCAAACACCCGCGCGACGATTCCTTGCGTCCAGCGTTCCAGATTGCGGGCGACGTCTTTCAGCGGCTCTCGTTCGCCGACCATACCGATACTGGTAACCGCAAAGCCGCCAAGTTGCTGAATCGCGATTTCAAAGGTGTAGCGCGTTCGCAGCGACGGTTTTTCGAAAAGTAGCGTTATGGCCTTGCCCTTCAGCGTCTCCGCAAACCGCGCCGGTTCGCGCTTCATCGCGCTGGCAAGGTCAAGGAGCGCGCGCAATTCGTCGAGTTTTAGATCGAGGTCATGGCGCAAGTCAGCGGCGAGAATTGAATTTTTATTCAATACAGTGAATAATTACACATCCGGGGGTTCATGGTCAATTGGGAACGATTCGCTGTCGATAACCGTCTGACCCAGCATGTGGAAGTTCGTACTCTTCGCTGCGGTTCTGCAGGCCGAGACTCCGCTCGATATCATGGCGAAGACTGCCGCGAACATCGAAAGCGCGACCGAATCTCGGCGTCAGTACGTCTATCAACAAAAGGTCCGATCGCGACTGTTGCGAACTAACGGTAAAGTCGCCAGGCAGGAGTTGCGGCCACGCCTGTCCAAATTAGGCTCTGAAAGAAGAGAGGCAAGGTCCTGGTAGGGTTAGAAGACGTTCCGCCAAGAACAGAATCCAACCCGACGAGGACCAAGCCCTGA
>VFZQ01001243.1 GCA_016871135.1 Acidobacteriota bacterium
TATGCGGGACTCAATAAGTAGCTTCTTCTCTTAACTTCACCAACGCGCGTAGCGTTTCATTCACCGGCGTTGCAACGCCGAGTTCCCGTCCGCGCCGCGCGACGTAGCCATTCAACGAATCGATCTCCGTCTTGCGGCCGAGGGCGATGTCCTGTGCGGTCGAACTGACGGTGGCGTTCAGCGGCCCGGCCAGCGCGATCGATGCGGCGACCATATCTTCGTCGAACGTAATACCGAGCGCTCCGGCGACCGCGATCATCTCCTCGACCGCGCCAATCAAAATCTTCCGCGTGCCCTCAAATTCCGCGATCTGCCCATACCGGCATCGCGTCAGCGCCGATAGTGCGTTGTACGCGCAGTTCAAGATCAGTTTGCGCCAAAGCTCGGCGTCGATTTTTTCCGTGACGCGGCAAGGAATCCCGGCGGCTTCGAACATCGCGGCCTCGGCGGTCAGGGCGGGGCCGACCGCGAGATCGCCTCGCCCCGTGTGAAACACGTGCCCCGGCCCCGCCATCGAGCAGCCGACATAGACGACACACGGGTGAGCGTCGAGCCCGGCCGCACGCAGTTTCTCGGCGTTGTCGACGCCGTTCTGCAACGAGAGCACTCTGCTTGCGACGCCCGCCAATGTCGTGCCCGTCGCTTCGGTGTCGAGCGTCTTCACCGATACAAGAATCAACTCCGCCTCTCGCGCGGCGTCGAGTTCGGTGGACGCACCCGCGCGGATCATCTCAACAACCCCGCTTTTCTCGAAGCGCAGCCCATCGCGCTGGATCGCATCGACATGGCGAGCCCGCCCAATCAACGTGACGTCGTGGCCGGCCTTCGCCAGCAACCCGCCGAAGTAACAGCCCACCGCGCCCGCGCCGACGACTGCAATCTTCATAGCAGCCCCTGTTCCCGTGCGCATTGGTAAACGAACGGGCTTTTCACCCTTAACTGGGCTCGGCTGTAATCACGATAATCGTTCGCTCGGGCCTGGCGCATCTTTCCCTCATTGAGTTGCAGGCGATTAATCGTGGCGTTCGCCCTCTCAAGCAGCGGCGGCGGACAATCGCGACGGATCGAGATTTCGAACGTAAGAAAGTTCAGGGTGAAGATGTCTTGCGTCAACGTGCAAGGATCGATGACATCCTCGAAGTCGTCTTTGCGCCTATTCATCTTGAGGCACGCCAATCTAAGATTGCTCCACGAGTACGCTTCGAAAGGGTAGAGCGATTTCGGC
>VFZQ01001244.1 GCA_016871135.1 Acidobacteriota bacterium
CGATCACTTTGCAGCAGTTCGGTCCTGTTCTGAACCTACTCGAAAGCCGAGCCGGGGATGAGGAGACGGTCGACGTGGGCTTCGTCAAGTCTGGTTGCTATGGAGGCAAAGGCGAGGGACGCCTTGAGTTTCTTGAGTCGCGATCCGAGGAGGACGCCTAGCGCGGCGTTGTGCGAAGCCGACGATCTCGTTCGGACCGATGCGCCGGATTCGAAATCAACCACGATCGGAATCGGGCAGCTTAAGGATTTGTAGTTCCGGCATTGGAAAGTGCTTATGATTCTCCGTCACCAGGACGAGCCCGTGCGAGATGGCGACGGCCGCGATTGTCACGTCGGCGAGACCAAGCGTTTGGCCCTTGCGGCGCCATTGGCGATAGAGGTTACCGGCGAGGCGAGAGACTTCCCAAGTAATGGGGAAAAACTCCAGGCTTCGCAGAATCCCGGCCGTTTTTGCTTCTTCCTTGGGGCGCATGCCCATGAATACTTCTGTGACATTGATCGCACAACATGCGACTAGGATGTTCCGCCGGGAGAACTGCGTGAGGAGTTCCGCGCGGCCATTCCGGCCCGTGACGACATCGATCAATACGTTTGTGTCGATCAGGTACGTCACTTTCGATTCCGCGAGCGTTCCAATTTCTCGAGCCGGGGGTTGTCAAGCGCGCGGATCCGGCGTTCCCATGCCGCACCGCCTTGCGCGAGTTCGGGATGCGCGGCCAGATCCCACGAACCAGCGGCCTCTCGGATCGCCTGCTGCTGACGGCGAATTTTGATTTCGCGCTGCGCGATTTCGGCGAGGAATGCGCTGCGGCCGCGCTTGCCGACCAATTCGTCGATGGCGGCGACGAGATCGACCGGGAGCACTACATGGGCTCGGCTTGTTGCCGATTTAGGCACATTCATAGTGTGACTTCATAGTACCACTCAGGTTGTTACGGCGCGCACGATATACTCGTCAGCCATGAAACGGTTTCTACTGCTGCTTTCGTGCGCGGCGTTGGCGCAGACGCCTTGTGAGTCGATTCGAATGCCGTTTGTTACCGCGGTGGAATCGCTGCCAACACATTGCCGGGTTGCGGTGACGCTGACGCCGACGGCCGATTCCATTATCAAGGCCGAAGTCTGGCTGCCGGTGCGGTGGAACGGAAAGTTTCTGGGCGTTGGAGGCGGCGGGTTTGTCGGCTCGATCAACCGCAATGGCCTGGCGGCGGGAGTACGCGAG
>VFZQ01001245.1 GCA_016871135.1 Acidobacteriota bacterium
TCGTTGACGCCGAAGATCGATGCACCATTTGGCGCGGCAGTGGTGAATTCCTCCCGCGCGCTTTCGATCTTACCTAGGCGAATCTCACCTAAATTCCCTTGGAAGAAGACGAAGCTTTTTTCTCGTTCCGCGATCTCGACCTCGAAGCCGACGGTCAGGCTATTGTCAAATGTGGTCGAACCCCCGACGATGATCTCGATTTCCTGGCCGAAGGCCGTCGGATTGGTATTGTTGGCGAACTCGCCATCGGCTGATTTCTGGTTGATCACGGCGATCGCGGCCTGATATTCGCCCCCGACGGTCACCTGAAGGGGCTGGTTCTCCGCGCGGACCAAGCCCGCGCCCAGCGCTAGTGCGCTCAGCGCGGTTGCGCCGAATAACACAATCGTCCCCCCGGACCAGACAGTCGGACGCTTTTCCGAATCCTTCATCGCCGTACCTTTCCTGAGCATCTCGTCCCGTTCGGCCGAAACCGGGGCCCTTGTTTACCCCGATCATGGTTAATAGCGCGTTAAGAACCGGCCCGGTTTCAGCCACCCTGTTTGCACCGGGGCACATGTCTGCCTTTTTTCGTATAAGGGATGTTATTACATTAAGTATACTTTCTTTGCAATAGGTTAGTGAGAACATCGGAGCCTCGAATGCCACGTCTGGGCCATCTGGGCCGTCCGACTTCGATCTAAAATATCATGCAAATAAGTCGCAATTTCATCTTCCGGCCGACCCGGGCGAAGGCAACCTTTCTACGCGATCACGGGGCCCTATTGCGGGCGCGTGCGGCCCGGGGCGAACGGGTTTTCGCCTCTCCGGAAGCTCAACCGGATGGGAATGCCGTCGAGATTGAACGTTACGCGCAGTTCGTTGATCAGATAGCGCCGATAGGAATCAGGCAGAGCGAGCGGCTGGCTCACGAAGATGACGAACGAGGGCGGCCGCGCTGACGTTTGAGTCATGTAGCGCAGGCGCACGCGCCGGCCTTTGACCAGCGGCGGCGTGTGCTGCGCGGCCACGCGCTCGAGCCAGCGATTGAGGTCGGAGGTACGCACGCGCATGTTCCACGCGTCATAGCTCTCTAACACCGCCCCCATGAGACTGTCGAGGCCTTCGCCGGTGAGCGCCGCGATCGGGATGATCCGCACTCCCTTGGCTTGCGCGAGAGTCTCTTCGATCGCATGGCGGAACTCGTCGAGCACCGCGCGACGCGCTTCGACCAGGTCCCATTTG
>VFZQ01001246.1 GCA_016871135.1 Acidobacteriota bacterium
CTCCCTTACTACAAACTCTGGCCCTACGCGGGCGGTGTGCAGACGCCGTTCATCCTGTCGTGGCCAGCCGCGATTCAGAAGCCGGGCATCCGGACGCAGTTTGTCGACGCGATCGACATTACGCCAACGGTATTAGACATCCTTGGCATCGACGCGCCCGCGGTGTTTAACGGCGTGTGCCAGATGCCGCTACACGGCAAGAGCATCCGCGCGACGTTCGACAATGCGCAAGCGCCGCATCCGCGCGACCGGCAATACTTCGAACTCTGGGGCAGCCGCGGTATTTGGCACGACGGGTGGAAGGCTGTCGGCATTCACACGCCGGGCTCGAGTTTCGACAACGACAAGTGGGAGTTGTATCAAGTCGCCAACGATTTTTCGGAGACGACAGACGTTGCCGCGCGGCATCCGCAAAAGCTGGAAGAGTTGAAGAAGCTGTGGTGGGCCGAGGCGGAGAAAAACGGCGCGCTGCCGTTGCTGGAGGCGCCGGCGGCCAGGCGGGCGACGTACGATCAGGCGTTGCCGAAGCGTTAGCGGTAGGTCTTATCGTCGACCTTGTCGAGGTCCACATTTTTGCCGAACACGCCGAGAGTGACGATGGCGAAGGTGAACACGTTGTTGCCGGGCTCGACGTGGCCGCCGAAGGCCTTCTCGCCGTTGGTGAGCGTCATGTGCGCATGCAGGCGGCCGTTGATGACGTAGCCGTTCACGCTGATGATGTCGGCGGGCTCGGTGGGATTCTTGAGAAAGACATTCTTTGATGGAAATGTTCGATTGCTCACCGAGTGAATGTGATAATTCCGCACAGAGCCGATGCCGGAGAGGATCACGGCGTTCTGAATCTTCTGGTCTTTGACAATCTTTTCAAGGCCCGCCAACAGATCGGCCTCGTACTTGAAGCGCAGCACGACGACGCGCTCGAAGCCGCCTGAGATGGCGTAGACTTCCGGCACGTGTCGCTGTTGGCCCTTGGCGTCCTGTTCGGGCGTCGTCGGCTTGACGATTTCAGTGCGCGTGGTTTGGCCCCAGGCGGCGAGGGCGAGGAAGAGCGGTAGGAGTCTCATGACTGCTCATTCTATTTCGGCGACAGGTCCTTTCGCTGGAGAAGTTCTTCTGCGAAGTTGAGCTCAAGCACCATGTTTTGGTTTTCGACCACGGCTGTCCAAATTAGCGCGGAGTGAGCGGGAGCGGAGTTGAAGGTAAAGGAGTTACCGCTTGG
>VFZQ01001247.1 GCA_016871135.1 Acidobacteriota bacterium
GACGCGGCGCTGTGGGCGCGAACTCGCCTGATTCCGTTCGATGTCAGTTTCTTCGGACGCGAAGACCGCACACTCGGCGATGCGCTCATCAGTGAGGCCGAAGGCGTCATCGCGTGGGCCGTCGAAGGCGCGATGCGCTGGCGCGAAGAAGGGCTTGAACCTCTACCGGAAGCCGTGCGGTCCGCGACAGAAACGTATGAAGCCGAGTCAGATGTTCTGGCCCGCTTCGTCGCGGATCGATGCTCGCTCGGCGAGTTCTACTCCTCGCGCGCACGCGATCTTTACCGCGCCTATGTCGCGTGGGCTGAAGCGACCGGCGAGCGGGCGATGAAGGAAACCGCCTTCGGCTTGCGGATGTCGGTCAAAGGCTTCGCCAAATCTAAAGGCGCGACGGGCAATTCATACGCGGGCCTGAAAGTGAACGACCAATGACCATTCCTGAAGGGTTTGTGGAGGGTTTTGAAGGGTTTGATGGAGGGTTTGAGCCAATGTTTATAGGGGTCTTGCATAGTCTGAAGGGTTTTTTTCACCTCTCGTCAGAACCATGCAAAAACCCTATATATACGGCGAAGACATGGAAAAAACCCTCCATACCCTTCAAGGTTGTTGATTCCAAGCCACTTAACTATGAACGCAACCCTTCAAAACCCTCCATCAACCCTTCAAAGGAGAATCGCCAAGTATGACCACCGACCAAGCCCGCGCGGCGATCCAAGCGGCGGTAGACCTGGGATTCCTCGTGGAGCAGATCAACTACGGGCCGAACGCTTGGCTTGGCATCGGGCGACGGAAGGCGGTGACGGCATGAACGACTTCCACCAATTCCTTCGCGGCTTGCGCGCCGATCCGCGCCTGGGCCGCCACATTCCCGACACGCCGAACCTGACACCGGAGACGGTCGTTCTCGCGCTCTGTACGGCACTGGCCGAGGCCAGCGAAGGCCGACAAACGCACGGCGGTCACGCGCTCTTGCGGCGGCTCTCGGACGCCGAGGACGGCGCAACGTATACTCAACCGCCAGCGACCGCGCCACGGGCGACAGCCCCCCGCAATGTGGGATCGCGACGGCGGGTGGCGCGGCATGAGGGGGAGGGGTGGGTGAAATCTCTGACACGCCCATTCGTTGCACCGTCTGATAGACCTAGTCATGCCCGAGGCATGAAGACCAAATTTTTGAGGAAAGGAAGAACAAAATGGGTAAACGCAAGAGTTTAGGCT
>VFZQ01001248.1 GCA_016871135.1 Acidobacteriota bacterium
GAAAATGAAACAGGCTTGAGGCTCGCGATGCCGGAGCATAAGCGGGCCGTTCTCGCCGCCACTGTTGAGGCCCTGAAGAGCTCGTCGAACGTCGTCGCGATAGTATAGGGCGGGTCGTCCGCGCGCCGGGTTGCGGGAGAGTCGTCCGATCTCGACGTTGGGATCTATTGTCGCGAGGCGGCGCCGCTTGACATTTCGGAGATGCGCCGCATTGCCGCCTCGATCGCGATGCCGGGGACTGAGCCGGTCGCGACGGAGTTGCATGGCTTGGGTCCGTGGGTCAACGGCGGCGCGTGAGGTCAGACACCGGCGACGAACGTCGATTTTGTATATCGGGCCCCGGGCCAGGTAGGTGGGGTCATCGACGAGGGGCGGCGGGGAGTGTGGCGGCACGATTACGATCAGCAGCCGCCGTTTGGATTTCGGAATTTCGTCTACTTCGGCGAGACGCACAACTGCGTACCTCTGCACGATCCCTGCGGCGCGATTGCGGAGTTGAAAACAGAGGTTTCGAAATACCCGGCGGCGCTCAAGACAACCATCCTGACCGATGGATTTTGGGGCGTGGAGTTCACCATTTGGGCGCGAGAGGGCTACCTGGCCTCCGGGGATGTTTTCAACGCCGCGGGTTGCATGACCCGCGCGGCGCAGTATTTGATCCGTGCGCTGTTCGCGCTGAACGAAGAGTACTTTCTGAGCGATAAACACGCAATGGGGATTCTGTCTGGATTGGCGTGGATTCCGCGGGAAGTTGTGCCGCGGCTGAACGATGCGCTGGTCAGGCACTCGCTGGCTGAGATACGGCGGCTCTGGGCGGAGTCGGTGGCATTGACGGACGGTGCGTATGTGCCGCGATTTGATTTAACCGCATTCAAGGTTGAATCATCGAGTTCGTAACTCGGCCAACATCGCGCAGAACAGCTCGCCCTGCTCGATGGCGTCGTCAAGCGCGGTGTGGGTATGTTCGGCCGTTTTCGAAAACCAGCGCTTGGGCATATTGCGCTTGACCGACTCTCGATACGGCGCGTTGAGGAGCGCCATGGCGAGGGTCTTCATGTCGAGAGCCGAATGCGAGAAGGGGGTTTTGCCGGTAAACCGAACGAGATACCAGTACACGTACGTGAAATCGAAACCGGCTGGGTAGGCAACGAAGACCGGATTGCCGCCGAGTTGTGCGATCCACCGGGCGTATGCCGGCATGGCGTCTTCAGGGG
>VFZQ01001249.1 GCA_016871135.1 Acidobacteriota bacterium
TGGCGCCCGGTTTGGGGGATTCGTCCGTTTCGACAAAGTCGCGCCGGTCGGGGTGGACTGACGTTCCGGCAAAGCAGGGATGATCGAGCTGGAATCCATCATCGATCACGGCTACCACGATGTCGCGCGATCCTTTGGTAGTCGTCCAGGCTGCCGGAACGTTGGAGCCTGCTTCCGGCCTCACATCCGGCCCGGCCGCCGAAACTGCGCTTAGGTACCATTGCCGGTCCATCAACAGCGGGGGAGCGTGCATCTGTAACAACACCATTTGCTCCGGTTGGGCGTACTCGACGCCCTCCATCATCGCGATCCGGTTTGCAATCTTCAACGGATTCTCGACCGCCGCCTCGGACAGTTCCAAAACGTACTCGGCACCCTGGCGGCCTTTAAATCTCAAGTGATGATCGGTCAGTATGTTGTTGAGGAGTTCGTCATCTTCAATTGTTAACTTTACGATCACTCGCTTGGTGAACGAGAGTTCCTCTCCAGTAGCGGCGTTTACATAAACGTGGGTTGCGACCGCATTCTGCCGGACTTCCTTCATCACTTCGTCGCGGTCAGCCGCGGCGACGTGCATACGAACGGTTTCGGGGCCCAATCGAAAGGCACGACCGGCTTTCCCGGTTTCTTCGGTAGACGCCAAAGCCGCAGAGACGAGCGGCGCATTGCCGAAGACCTGGAAGTCAGTGTTGTGCTGAGTCAGGTCGATACGTTTTCCATCAAGAGTAACGTAGTTCCCGAAGTCCGACGCGGCTCTTGTGGCCGCAGGTTGGATAGGCGCGGTGCGCTTGCGATTTGCCATAGATATGCTCCCAACATGAAAAAGCGTAAGACAAGTTGAAAAGGTGACATATATCGGATCCTTTTTTGCCGACATCAAGGCGCCTGTCGAGCCGCGAGGTGGGGGATAGACGGATACGAAATCTGAAACGAAAACGGCGGCCAAGTCAAGCTTGGCCGCCGTTCGTTGGTTGCGGGAGGGTTAACGAATGCGGGTCGAGACGAAGTTGATCGTGACGACTGTCGAGGCCGAGATGCCCTTCGAGTTGGTCACGGTCAGTTCGAACTTGTACGGCCCGAACTGCTCGCCGAGTTGGACGCGGGTCACCATCGAATTGGGATCGAGGACGACCGCGGTCTTTTCGAGCGCGCGCCAGCGGTAGGTGAGGGTCAGGCCTTCGGGGTCGGTTGAGGCCGCGCCGGTGACGGTGAG
>VFZQ01001250.1 GCA_016871135.1 Acidobacteriota bacterium
GTCTTTTCTGCCACTTATGAAAATACAATAATGAAGCTCAGGTTCCAGTCAAACGTGGCTCACACAATTTCTGGACGAGCTCTAGTTATGCCGCGCCATCGGGCCGTTCCCGCAGTCGCTGCTTCCGGTGACCGCCGAAGTGGACGGGAAACCGAGTGCGCTGACCTACGTGGAAGCCGCCGGGATGGGTTTGCATCCGCCCGCCGGCGACACGATTCCGGTCGTTGTCAAGATCGGCGATCGCACCAGCCAATCCGGTGTAACGATGCGGTTACGTTAACTTCCGGATGATAGAATGACAGCGGATGTCGCAGGTAATCTACGTCCTCGTCGCCGCAGTTTTCCTCTGTAACTGTTCCGGCCCTTACAGCAATACACCCGTTGCCGCCAAGGAGTCGCAGCCGGCGGCCGAGGTAACCGTTATTCGCATAGCACCGAGCGCGATTCCCGATGTCGTTACGGCCAACGGCGAACTGTTCGCCGAAGAGTTAGCGAACGTCACAACGAAAGTGTCGGGCCGTGTCACGAAAATGAACGTCGATCTCGGGTCGATAGTGAAGACGGGCGACATCATCGCTGAGCTCGAGAAATCCGATTACGAATTCCGCGCGCAGCAGGCGGCGGCACTTGTTGAACAGACGCGCGCGCGCCTCGGCATTCAGGGGCAACCGACCGACGATGTTGCGCCGGAAAAGGTGTCGGTGGTACGCGAGGCCGATGCGGCTCTGAAAGAGGCTCGGTTCATTCTCGAAACGACTCGTAAGCTTGCCGACGACGGCGTTGTCTCTCGCATCGATTTCGAGAAGGCGAACGTCCGTACGCAAGGTGTCGAGGCGCGATATTCCGCGGCGCTCAGCGACGTCATGCAGACCCGCGCGCAGCTTTCCGAACGGCGCGCGCAACACGCATTGGCCAAACAACAGTTGGACGACGCGACAATCCGCGCGCCCTTCGACGGCGCGATTACCAGACGCCAAGCTTCAATCGGCGAGTTCCTTCCGCCGAACGCGCCGGTGATTACACTGGTGAAGCAGAACCCTTTGCGCGTCCGGCTGTCGGTGCCGGAACGCCAGGCACTGCGCGTGCGAAACGGCCACCCGATCGAGATTCGCCTGGAAGGCGCGCCGGAACGATTTCACGGCCGAGTCGTCCGCATGAGCCCGGCGATAGAAGCGCAAAGCCGTTCGCTGACCGTCGAGGGAGAAATTCCGAA
>VFZQ01001251.1 GCA_016871135.1 Acidobacteriota bacterium
CGTCACCGGATAGCTGATGTCGATCGCGAAGTCCGCCTCGAAAGCGACGACATACCCGCCCGGTTTCACGACGCGCAACATCTCGCCAATGACGTGCAACGGATCCGCCATGTGAATCAGCAAAAAGCGGCAGAATACCATGTCGAAGGTCCCATCCGCGAATGTCAACCGCGTGGCGTCGCCTTGTTCAAATCGGACGCACGAAGGACTCTCGGCTTGCGCGGCGTACTCCACCAGCGCGTTGTCGTATTCAAGCCCGACGACTTCGGCGGGCTTGATCACCTCGGCCAGCAGACGGGTCGTGTTGCCTTGTCCGCAGCCGAGATCCAGGCATCTGGCATTCGGAATATTCGGCAGCTTCGCCAGCACCTCGCGCGTCGGCGGCTCCAGAATCGCGGCCAGCAGTTGTTGCCGCTCGGCGTTGCGTTCGTCAATGGTATAGCTCATGGCGTCGTGACAGAATACGGCGCCAATCCGGAATCGGATCTATTTCGCCGCCGCCAATTTCTCCACAACTTCGTAGTGGAACCGCACAAACGTATACAGCGACGATTCCAATATCCGCTCCTGATCGCTGTGTGCGCCGTAACCCTTCGGCCCGTCCTCGGTATCGATCATCGGCCCGACGCCGTAGCACTGCACGCCCTTTGAGCGCAGAAACGCCATATCCGTCGCGCCCGTCGACATCGTCGGCAAAACCGGAACGCCTTGATAGTGTTTCTTCGCCACCACCTCGATCGTCTGAAACGCCTCGTTGGAAATGCTTGAAGGCGCGGCGGGCGGCCGCGCTGAGTTCGGTAACGCCGTTAGTTTCACGGCCGGATCGTTGATTACGCTCTTCAACATCTCCATGAACTTCGGCATGTCTTCATCGGGCAGCGCGCGGATGTCCAGCCTCGCTTCGGCCTCCGACGGAATCACATTGATGCGATACCCCGCCGTCATGATGTTCGGCGAAATCGACGTGCGCAACATCGAATTGTGCCGCGGTTCATGCACGGCGAAGTATTCCTGAATCGCGTCCGTCTTCTCGGGATTCACAATGTTCAGATAACGCTCTTTCTCCTCCGGGCTCGACACGGACGCCAGCCGTTCGAAGTAAGCGCGCGTTGTATCGTTCAGCCGCATCGGCGGCTGCCACGCGGCAACCTTCGCCACCGCATTCGCCATGTGCACGACGGCATTCGAACGCAGCGGCACCGAGCCATGC
>VFZQ01001252.1 GCA_016871135.1 Acidobacteriota bacterium
GACGACAGCGACGCGGCGGCGCGTATTTCGGTGACGCTCGCCAACACCGATTCGCGGTACTCGCAGATCGACCATACGACCGGTTTCAAGGGCGCCAAGCTCACGGTGCGTTTCGTGTTCTTCGATATGAAGAACGGCGTGCCGGCGACCGAAGCGACGGTGTTGTTCCGCGGCGTTGCGAATTCGCCCGAGAGCATCCGCGAGGCGTCGCTGCGTCTGTCGTTTAACAACCGGCTGAACTTTTCACGTGTGCTGTTGCCCGAGGTGCGCATTCAGAAGCGCTGCCCGTGGCTGTTCCCGTCGAACGCGGCACAGCGCGCCGAGGCGATTGATGGCGGCGCGCGCGGGGTATTCGCCGTTCTTCCGATGCGGTTATTCGGCGGGTGAAGCTGGCGGGGCCGGCAACATGAACGGCGCGCAGCCGTACACGTCGTGCGACTACACCCGCGCTTCGTGCGAGCAGCGCGGAATGTTCGCGATCGACGGCGCATCGAATCCGACGCGGCGATTCGGCGTCGTGGAGTTCGTGCCATCGACGGTGTTGGTGCGCGGCTTCGGCGAAAAGGGTTCGCACGTGAGCGGGCCGATCGACAACGAGGCGAAGTACAACGATGTCGTGCCGTTGATCTATGGCACCGCATGGGTGCAGCCGCCGGTAACGCTGGCGCGCAACGACGGCAATCTGACGCGCATGGAAGTGCTGCTCGGCATGGGTGAAATGAAGGGCGCGGTCAAGGTGATCGTCAACGATATTGAAATTCCGCTTGGCGCGGCGGGCCGCGATATGACGGCGACGGGTTGGTACAACCCGGTGAGCCAGGGCAATCGCACCGGTGCGTTTAATCTCGATTTTCGCGATGGCGCGGGGAATCCCGTGGGCGATCCATATGGCAGCATGGCGTATCTTTCCGTCGTCGTGCCGAACCGGATTCACGATGGACGATCGTTGCCGCGCGTGAAGGTGTTGGTGGAGGGGATGAAGCTACCGGTCTACGCGATCAACGAATCGCTGACCGGCTATTTGTTCACGAACAACCCGGCGTGGGTGCTGTTGGACGTGCTCCGGCGGAGTGGTTGGGAGGACAGCGAGATCGACATTAAGAGTTTCGCCGAGGCGGCGCTCTATTGCGACGATCCGATTTCAACATTGGACTTGCACGGCAACGCGGTGACGACTCCCCGCTTCCAGTGCAACCTGGCGCT
>VFZQ01001253.1 GCA_016871135.1 Acidobacteriota bacterium
ACCAACTCCGGCTGATGCATCAAGCGGAGGATCACCTTCGTCACCAGCACCATCGTGCCTTCCGATCCCGTCAGCAAGCCGACCAGATCATAACCCGGCGTGTCCTGGCCTTTGCCGCCGCATTCGATGACGCTGCCATCGGGCAGCACGGCTTCGATGCCCAATACGTGATTGGTCGTCACGCCGTAGGCCAGCGTGTGTGGCCCACCGGCGTTCTCGGCGACGTTGCCGCCGATCGTGCAGGCGCGCTGGCTCGACGGGTCCGGCGCATAGAAGTACTTCTGATTCTGTACCGCCAGCGTAACATCCAAATTGACGACGCCCGGTTCGACGACAACCCGCTCGTTCTCCAAATCGATCTCAACGATTCGGTTCATACGCGCGAACGAAATCATGATGCCGCCCGCCCGCGGAATCACACCGCCGCTCAAGCCCGTACCCGCGCCCCGGCCGACAAACGGAATCCCGCGCTCGCGCGCCAGGTTTACGATTTTGACCACCTGCTCAGTCGTCTTCGGGAAGACGACGACTTCGGGCCTATGCTTGTCGACACTGCCGTCGTACTCATACAGCCGCAAGTCGCTCTCGCTATCCAACACGTTGCCGGGGCCGGCAATCGACACCAGCCAACGTTTTACATCCGGATCGATCATTTTGCGTATCCCTTCAGGCGCGCGACAATCTGCGGCTCCATCCAATCGCGGTCGGCGATGAATTTTTCGAGCACTTTACCGTTGCGGTCGATTACGTAAGTCTCCGGATATTTGAACGTCCCGTACTCCACACTGATGTCGGCCGACGGATCGTGCGCCGTCTCGAAGTTCAAGGTGACCTTCTTCAAGAACTTGTCGTAGTCGGCTTTCTCCTTGTCGACGCTGATGCCCAGGACGACCACACCGTCGTTTTTCAAAGTCGCCGCCATCTCATTCAACGACGGCAATTCCGACAGGCACGGCGGGCACCAAGTTGCCCAAAAATTCAGCACCAGCACCTTGCCGCCGAACGAATCGAGCGAGATCTTCTTGCCGCTCGCCGTGGTCACCGAAAAATCCGGCGCCGAGTCGCCCGCGTTTACAACGTGGTCCCGCAGCGTGCTGCCGACCACCGCCACCAGCGCGCATGTCAGCACGACCAAGCTCAATCGCAAAGCCTTGTCTATACCCATTCCTTTATAATTGTACTGAATCACCGTGTATATC
>VFZQ01001254.1 GCA_016871135.1 Acidobacteriota bacterium
GAAGCCCCTGGCTACGTCTCGAGCTTTCCCGCCGACCTCGCACGCGAAACCTATATCCAAGGCACCGTCACTCCGCTCGCTCCCGGTACATCGAGCGTCTATTCCGCCGGCGGCGTGCAGTGGGGCAACAGCGTCTTCACCGACTCCCGCCAGCGCACCACCAACATCAAGGAACAACTCGCCTGGACCCGCGGCCGTCACAACGTCAAATTCGGATTCGAATATCTGCGCGGCATCTATCGCCGTCTCGATTTCAACGGCGCATACGGCACCGTCAATTTCAGCGCCGCCGGCACCGGCAGTCCCACCGTTGGCAACAGCGGTTCCGATTGGGCTTCGTTCCTCCTCGGCGTCGCGGGCGGCGGCGGATTCCGCTATCCCGGCGACACCGCGTTCCAATGGCCCTACTACGCCTGGTATATCCAAGACGACTTCAAGCTCTCGAAAAAACTCACCATCTCCGCCGGCCTGCGTTACGAAATCCCCGTGCCGAAGAAGGAGCGCAATTTGAAGAACTCCAACTTCTGTCCGACATGCCCCAACGCCGCGGCAGGCGGCATTCCAGGAGCCATGGTCTACGCCGGCCGCGACGGCGCTCCCGAACGCTTCGGTGAAACACGGATGAACGCTTGGGGCCCGCGCCTCGGCCTCGCTTATCAACTGAACAACAAGACTGTCTTGCGCTCCGGAAGCGCGATCTACTATCAGCCCAGCCGCGAAGACGGCAACGCCGACAACGGCATTCAGGGCTTCGGCGGCACCTTCGGCGCGGTCGGCAACAATCTGTCCAACGGCATCTCGTATCTCGTCCGCGACGGCTTCACGTCGTACGCGCAAACGATTAGCAGCCTCCGTCCGCCCATCCGCGACGCTGCCACTCTAAGCGCCAATCTCATCCAGCAGACGCCGTTCTTCTACTACTCCAAGGCCGGCCGAGCACCGTACTTCACCGATTGGAACTTCACCATTGAACGCCAGATTTCGACAACCTCACTGCTGCGCACAAGCTACCACGGTGTCGTCGGTAACAAGCTGCTCTCGCGCCAACAATCGCTGAATCAACTCGACCCGCGCTACTGGGCCATATACGGCAACAACCTCGCGACTCCCGTCTCCGCCGCGCTGACGAACCCCGCCGTCATCGCCGCCGGCTTCACGCTGCCCTACGCCAGCTTCCCCCGGAATCTTCAACTTCAACA
>VFZQ01001255.1 GCA_016871135.1 Acidobacteriota bacterium
GGGGACGCTGGAAGGCGCGAAGTTGGGAGCGGGCAATGTCTGGATTCCGGGCGCTTACGATCCCGAGACGAAGCTCTACATTTTCGGCACGGGAAATCCGTCGCCGTCCTACACGAATCCGCCGAGCCGCGATGGCGATAATCTGTACACCTGCTCCCTGGTGGCGTTGAACGTCGAGACGGGGAAGATGGCTTGGTATTACCAATTGAACCCGCATGATACTCATGACTGGGATTCGAGCGAGACACCAATTCTGGTCGATGGCGAGTTCAAGGGCAAGATGCGGAAGATGGCGTTGCACGCCGATCGCAATGGATACTTCTATGTCGTCGATCGGACGAATGGCGAGCATCTGTTGACGAGCAAGTTCTCCGACACGGTGAACTGGGTGAAGTCGATCAACGCGAAGGGACAGACGATCCGCGATCCGAAGAAAGATTCCACGGTCGGCGGGACATTGGTCTCGCCGAATAACTATGGCGCGACGAATTGGCCGCCAGCGGCGTATTCGCCCGACACCGGGCTGTTCTATGTGCCGCAGAGCGACACGTACGCGATGTACTACCTGACCGAAACCGATCCACGCGGGGCGATGGGCTTGGGTGGTAAAGACGAACAGTTCGTGGCGTCGATGGGGTCGTATCTGACGGCGATCGATTACAAGACGGGCAAGATTGCCTGGCGGCACCGGTATCCGGGGACGGGCGGTTTCGGCGGCGGCAACGGAATTTTAACGACGGCGTCGAAGCTGGTGTTTGCCGGTGACATGGGCGGGAATATCGTAGCCTATGACGCGGCGAACGGGAAGATCCTCTGGCACTCCAGGTTGGGAAGCGTTTCGAACGCGCCGCAGACATACCTGATCGACGGACGGCAGTATTTGTTGGTGGCGGCGGGTGATGCGTTGTTTGCGTTCTATCTGCATCCGTAAACGGTTTTGGAAAGGCCGCATGCGATAATCGAGGTTCGCATGGACAACGCAAAACAACGTAGACAGGCCCTGTACGCGGCCCTTTCGGAGCGCATATTGTTGCTCGACGGGGCGATGGGTACCATGATCCAGCGCTGCGATCTGCACGCGCACGACTACGGCGGTCCGAAGTTGGAAGGCTGCCCGGAAAATCTTGTCGTCACTCGGCCGGATGTGATTCAGGACATTCATCGGAAGTACTTGGCGGCGGGAAGCGACATCGTCGAG
>VFZQ01001256.1 GCA_016871135.1 Acidobacteriota bacterium
GGCGTATCGCGACTATCGCAAACTGCTGGACTCGAAATTGATCGACGCGGTACTGATCGCGACGCCCGAGCACTGGCATCACCGCATGGTGTTGGATGCGCTCGCCGCGGGCAAGGATGTCTACGTCGAGAAGCCGTTGTGCCAGACGCCGGAACAGGGCGTGGAACTCGTCGCGGCGGAGGCGAAGTCGAAGCAGATCGTGCAGGTCGGCATGCAACGGCGCTCGTACGATCTGTATTTGCAGGCCCGCGAAGTGATCGCGGCGGGGACGTTGGGCACTGTGCGGATGGTGCGCGGTTGGTGGCTGAACAATCACGTAGACGCGGCGCCGGCCGGACAGCTCGAGGGAAAACTCGATTGGGAGCAGTGGCAGGGCCCGGCGGAGAAGCACGAGTTCGATCCGGGACGATTTCGGAACTGGCGATTCTATTCCGAGTACGCGGGCGGCATCGTAGCCGATCAGGGCGCGCATGTTTACGATGGCATTCACATGCTGATGAACGCGTCGTATCCGCTCGCGGTGACCGCGGCCGGCGGGCGTCCGCATCGCGCCGGTGTGAACACGGCGGAGTCGGTGGTCGTCACGGCCGAATACCCGGAGGATTTTCTCGGTGTGTTCTCGATCAACTACGCAGCGATGCGGTATCAAAGCCGCAACGATCAACTCAATCAACTCGACGGCAACAAAGCGCGAATGGATGTCGGCCGCGAGATCTGCCGTGTGTATGCTGCGGGCAAGGAAGATGAGTTGTTGCTCGAACGCAAATCCGCGCGTGGTTTTGGGTTCGCGACGGAGCTTCATGTCCGCAATTTTCTCGAGTGCGTGCGCACTCGGCGGAAGCCAACAGCGCCAATGTGGCTGGGCTTTCAAGCTGCGCTCGTTGTCCAAATGGCGAATCTGTCGATCAAGCACGGACGGCGCATTCGTTGGAACAACGCGGCGAAGAGAGTGGAGATGATCTGAGCGCGCGACCCGTTACACCTTCGAGATGGATCAAATGCCCTCGTCGCGCAGCCAGATGTAGATGGTGTTCGACCGAATGCCGTCCATTTCGACCTGCACCGGCAAGTAGCCGCGGTAAGCGAAGGAATCGGGAAAGCTGAGGAAGACCACGTTGCCGCCGACGATTCGACCGAATCGGCCCGAAAGGCGCTGACCGGCGACAATGACGGTAGCTTCCGGTCTTCCGTATGCGAC
>VFZQ01001257.1 GCA_016871135.1 Acidobacteriota bacterium
AGAAACTTCTATACCGAGTGCGGACACGAGTTCACCAGTGGTCGGGACCGTGTGGAGTACAGCAACCTCCATGCCAAACGATAAAAAGCGATCAAGATTAGAGGGTTAGCGCACCCTTCCGACTCTTTTTGTGCTTACCGTCGAGAAGCCGACAGTTCGTATTTACGCAACCGTTCGATGAAGGTGGTACGTGGCAAGCCGAGCAGATCGGCCGCGTGGGTGATGTTGCCGAGGCTGACTTTCAAGGACTCGCGGATCCAGGATTCCTCGTAATCCGCCAGCAGTTTTTTTAGATCGACGGCCGTCATCAAGCCGCCCTCAGTGTTGATGCGGGGGGGATCGATCTTCGCCGCCCAATTGATCGCCACCGCTGGGGCTTCTTCGCCGTTCGCGGTTTCATCGTGATCCATCTGCCACATTTCGAGCACCGCGCGCTGCTCCTCGACGCTCGGCGGCGGCGCGCCGCGCACCCGCGGCAACATCGCCGAGGGGATCCGCCCAAGCGACATTTCTTCGCCCGGCCACAACACCGACAGACGCTCGACAAAGTTCAAAAGCTCGCGACAATTCCCAGGCCAGTTGTAGTGAATCATCCACTCACCGAGATCTACCGCGGCCCGGATGGGAGGCCGGCCCGCGACCGCGCAACGGCGCGCAAAATGGTTGAACAAGAGGAGTACGTCCTCGCCCCGCTCGCGTAGCGGCGGCACGTACAACGGAATCACGTTGAGTCGATAATAAAGATCGGCGCGGAACTCGCCGGCACCGATCGCTTCTTCGAGGTGTCGATGGGTTGCGGCGATCACGCGGACATCAACCGCAAAGGGTCGATCATCGCCAACTCGATCGATGATCCGCTCCTGCAGCACGCGCAGCAGTTTGACCTGCATCTCGATACGCATGTCGCCGATCTCATCGAGAAACAAAGTGCCGCAGTCGGCCATCTCGAACCGACCGCGCCGGTCGGTCAACGCGCCGGTGAAGGCGCCTTTGGTGTGCCCAAAGAGCTCACTTTCCAAAAGGTCCTGCGGAATCGCGCCGCAGTTCACCGGAACGAAGGAGTACCCACCCCGCGCGGAGAGTCGGTGGATGGATTGGGCGACCAGTTCCTTGCCGGTCCCCGACTCGCCAAGGACCAGCACCGTGCTGTCGCTCGCGGCCACTCTACGGACGAGCGCCCGCAATGCGCGCATCG
>VFZQ01001258.1 GCA_016871135.1 Acidobacteriota bacterium
CGTCATCGACCCGGCGGGAATCCAGGAGCGCAAGCTGAATAGTGTACACGGCTCGTCAGTCTGTTTCGACGGTTCGTCAGAAGGCGGGGGCCGTTCGTCGGAACGGGCGTGACGAATCGCGGGGGTCAACGTACTGTTGGAGCATGAGACTTTCCACAACTTGTTTCGTAGTAGCGAGCATTCTGGCGGCTCAAGAGCCGGTGCGTTTCGATCACAAAGTTAGAGATCTGTATTTCGCGGGTATGGGCGGCGACCGGGTGTCCTTGGAAAAAGCGATGGCGATCACAACCGAGACTTTGAAGGCCGAGCCGGATCACGCCGAAGCGCTGGTATGGCACGGCAGCGGCGTGTTCTATCTCTCGGGCGAGAAGTTTCGCGCCGGCGACATGCAAGGCGGAATGGAGATGTTCCGGAAGGGCACTGGGATGATGGACCGCGCGGTTGAGTTGGCGCCACGAAATATCGGAGTGCTGATTCCACGCGGCGCCGGCTACATGGGCGCATCGCGCGGGATGCCCGAACAGATGGGCCGTCCGTTACTGGAGAAGGGCGTCGGCGATTTTGAAACGGCGTGGGAGATGCAGAAGAGCGATCTTTCAGGATTTTCGCAGCACTCGATCGGTGAGCTGTGGTTTGGAATCGCCGACGGCAACGCGCGGCTCGGAAAAAGCGAACGGGCAAAAGAGTTCTTCACGCTGATGAAGGACAAACTCCCAGGCACGCCGTGGGCGAAGAAGGCCGAGAAGTGGTTTGCGGAAGGCAAACTCGGCGCAGTCGATGGCCGTTGCGTGGGCTGCCACATGGGAAGCCCGAAAGCGTTCCAGAATTAAGATTGTGAACCGGACTGGCTACAGTTGGAAACGTTGGCTTGCGGCGATCGCATTCATTACGATCGCCGCGTTTCTGTTGAGCGTTTGGATGGCGCGCGATTTCAGCATCCGCTATATTGCGCCGGGCCTCCTAGCATCCCTGCTCTATTCCGTGTGCATCGGCGGCTTGTGTACGCTCGCCGGATTTCTGCTTGGGCCGTACGCATCGAATTGGAACGGCGTACGGAAGGCAATCGCATGGGTAGATTCTTGAATCAAAGATTCTAAATCAGAGTACTTCAACATTTTGAGGTTAGGCTGCGAGTAATTTGACGATCTCCTCGATGGCGCGATCGGCCTTGTAGTAGGCGTTTTCGAGTTGG
>VFZQ01001259.1 GCA_016871135.1 Acidobacteriota bacterium
TCAAATGATTTCAGCAGGGGGGCCGACTTTAACCACGGACTGATAGGCCGCAATCGTTTCGGCAAGTCTTCGCGCGTCGTCCGTCTTGCCGAGTTTCAGCAGAATCCGAGGATAGATTACGTAACACTCCAGCAGCATGCGCGCGCGGTCGTTGTCTTTCGGATCCTTGCGCGCGAGCGCGCTCAGCTTCGTCTCGGCGGCCTGCACGTGTTCGAGCGCAACCGCCCATTTTTCGCGTACGATGGCGTCCTCGGCGAGCATGTAACGTACGTAGGCCGCGTTTTCGGCCAATCGTCCGTTCTCGGGATCGGCCTTGGCGAGATCGTCCAGCAACCGGCGCGCCTCCTCCATCGAGCGCAGCGCCTTGTCGCGCTCCTTATTCGTCTTGTATGCGGTGGATGCGCGCAGCAGCGCGAAACCGAGATCCAGCCGCGCCTTCTTGTCTTGCGGGTCGACTGAGACCAGCCAGCGCGCGATTTCGACAACCCGCGTATAAGCGGCCGCGCCTTCGGCTGTGCGGCCAAGGTGCAATCCGTCCTGGCTGCCGAGCGTATCGCCGATGTGGCTCTGGGCGATCATCAAAACACGTTGGCGTTGCGCGTCGTCGGGCGACTCCGTTGCCAAGCGTTCCTGAATACCGACATTCTGCTGGAACGCCTTGAGCCCGTCCTCCACCTTGCCTTTTCGGTTCAGCACAATGCCGAGCGTGGCGTAGCTGGAACCGAGTTGCGCCAGCCGCTGGCGATTTGTAACGCCCATGAACGTCAGTTCCTCGCGGATCTGCACGGCGCGCTGCGCGCTCACCAGCGCATCGTCGAGGCCGATGGAGGCCGACGCCCGCGCCAGTTGGTCGTGGGCCGAGGCGAGCTCGTGCAATCCTTCGGCGTCGTTATTGGTTCCCTTTACGTACGCCTCGCCATGCGCGATCGCCTGTTTGAAGTGCGCGACCGCGCCAGCGGTATCATTGGTGTTGCGCAGGATCGTTGCGAGTTTATTGTGCGCGCGCAGCAGATTCTCCCGCTCGGCGATCGGTTCGCCTTCCCGCTTCCACACGTCCTCAAGCAGCCGCACCGACTCGCGATAGCTGGCAAGCGCTCCGTTGAAAGTCATGCACGAGATGCCTCGGGAGCAGTAGTAATAGGAGTCAGGTCAACCAAGTAGCCGAGGGCGCGAAATTCCTTCTGAAGACG
>VFZQ01001260.1 GCA_016871135.1 Acidobacteriota bacterium
TCATCAAGTCCGAAGCCGAGGCGGGCGACGATGCCGCGGCCTGGATTCGCGCCGCGTTCGAAGAGCCGTATCTGGTCGGCCTGTTCACCTGCCAACTCGCCGGCCGCCACGGAAACGATCGGTGGTTCCCGGAGGGCCGCATGAAACGAACACTATTGCGCGACGATGGAACGCCATTCCCACAGCGAACGCAACGGATCTCCGACGCCCAAAATGCGGTGCTGCGGCGCGTGTTTGGGCCGTAATTACGGCGTGGTCAACAGTCGTGCTGTTGCGGCGTCAAACGCGGCCAGCGCCTTCTGATAATCGGCGAGGGCTTTGACCTCTCGAAACGCCGCTTCGGCAGTTGCCAGTTCGCGCAGGTTGACGAGAAACTGCGTCGAATCTCCTAAATCGAAACGCGCCCGTTCGGCCTCTTCCAACTCGCGAGCGGCTGTCAATTCGCGGGCGATCAAACCCGCGCCATCATGCGCGGCCCGCACCGCGGATGCGGCGTCTTGCACGTCGAGGAGTACCTGATCTCTCGCGAGGCGAAGTTCCGCGTCGATGACACGCAGCTTCGCTTCAGTCTGGATCTGTTTTCCCGTGGCCTTCCGGCGCTGCGCGGGCAATTCAAACTGAAGACCGGCTTCTACCTCCGAGCCGCGCCTCGAAAGCCGTCCTTCGCCCAAATCGCGCGAGTAGTTGAAGTAGAGGTCGACCTGCGGCAAGAGTTGATTGTCCGCCAGTCTCGCCTCCACACTCTGCTGTTGACGTTTGATCGATAGCCCACGAATTTCCGGACGATTCGCCATCGCGGCCGCCGCGCCTTGTTGCTCTGCTTCTTGCGACAACGTCGCTGGATCGGGCATCGCTTCGGGCAACCGGGAGGCATCGGCAAGTTGTGGATTGCCGCCCGCGTCTCGAAAGAACAGCGATAGCCCGATCGCAGCGGCCTGCAGATTTCGCTCGGCCGCGACTAGCGCCGATTGCCGCTGCAAGATCGCCCGCCGATTGTCCGTTAACTCGATCGGCGCCAGTTGCCCCAGTTTGACCTGGTCCTCAATCTGCTGATTCCTCTCCTCGGCGATGCGCAGCAGCATCCGTGCAATCCCCAGTTGCCGGCCCGTCGCCACCCAATCCCAGTAGTTCTTCAGCGCCGTGAAGTAGATCTTTAACCGCTCTTTTTGAATCGTGAATTCCGC
>VFZQ01001261.1 GCA_016871135.1 Acidobacteriota bacterium
GCGAACGGCTTCAGAACGTGCGTCCGCAAGACCGCGTTGCGCGCGGTGTCGATCACCGTCACCGAGTCGCGATTATTATTGGCGACGTACAGCCGCGCGGCCTTCTCGTCCCACGCCAGGCCGTTCGGATGCAAATCGGCGGCGATGGAGTGCGTGGCCTTCATGGTCGTCAAATCGACACGCGTCACGGTGCCGCTCGCCGCAAACCCGGCGGCATTAACAACAAGCCGGTCGGCGTTCGGATCGAGCCCAGTCGGCGCGGTCTTGTCATTCGGCAGCGCCTTGCGGCCGCCCCAGTTCGAGACATACGCGATAGTCCCCTCCGCGTTCACGACAGCCGCGAACGGAACGAACTCTGTTGCGATGTGCCCGCGCACGGTGCCTGTCGCCAGGTCAACAACCGCGGCCTTGTTGTCGAACGGCAGCGGTACAATGGCCACGCCGCTGCCCACGCCGATCGAGCCCGCGTTGTAAGCGCCGATGTTCTCGGCCACGGGCGCCAGCGCGCCATCCTTCACCGTGAACAGACCCGTCTTCCGCACGACGCTCGCCGACAGCAACGGCTTGCCATTGGCGAACGAGACACCCATCAGTCCCGGCTGCGCCTTGTGATTAATGTTGGTCTTGATTTTGTTCTGACGCCAATCCATCTCATAAAGCTGCCCGGCGGTGAGCACCCAGAGGTCCGACGCGCTTGCGCCAAACGCAACGCCCCAGACCTTGCCCTGGAAGATCGTCGGCACGCCGGCGGGCGTGATCGACTGGCGCGTGGTGACCACGCCGGGATCGGTGACCCCGCCGCGAACCGGCTTGGCGGGCGTCTGCGACAAGAGGGGGATGGCCGCTAGAAGGAGGGACCAGGCGAATTTCATGATGAACACCACTTTACCCGGAAGCGCGGCGCGCTGGTAGTACTGTGGCCGCTATCATTCCCTTTGGCGCATCGTCTGCACTGAGCGCGCGGCGTAAGGCGTGCCCGGAACTCACAGGCACAATCGCCTTCGATCTCGACTCGCGCTTATTCGGCGGAAAGGATCTCTCGCCGATCGTCGCGCTCGCCATCGGCGGATGCCGGATCGCCTCACCCGCCCACTCCAACGAAAGTTCGCTCCGCCCAGCATTGGTAGATTATGGCGCGGTTCCAACTAGTAAAGTTGGCCCGTTTCCATAGACCCCCTTT
>VFZQ01001262.1 GCA_016871135.1 Acidobacteriota bacterium
ATCGTCAAGAAAGCGAACAGCCTGGGACTCTACATCGGTTTTCTGCCGACCTGGGGCGACAAGTGGAACAAGAAATGGGGCGCCGGTCCGGAAATATTCACTTCAGCCAACGCGGAGGCGTACGGAGAGTGGTTGGGACAGCGTTACAAGGACGCGAAGATCATCTGGATTCTCGGCGGCGACAGGCCCGTTGAAAACGCAAAACACGTCGACATCATGCGTGCCACGGCGCGCGGGTTGCGCAAAGGCGACGGCGGAGCCCACCTGATGACCTTTCACCCTTCGGGCGGCGCTGGTTCGGCGCAGTATTTTCACAATGACGAATGGCTCGCATTCAACATGCGGCAAAACGGTCACACGGTCGAATTCACGGGGCGTTACGACAAGACCATCGAAGACTACAACCGGCAACCCGTGAAGCCCGTTCTCGATGGCGAGCCGGTGTACGAAGATCATCCGGTCTCATTCAAAGCCGCGGAACTCGGGCATTCCATCGCCTCCGATGTACGGCGTCCGATGTACTGGAATCTGTTCGCGGGCGCGTTCGGCCACACCTACGGACATCACTCGGTCTGGCAAATGTGGACGCCGGACCGCAAGCCAATCAACAATCCTCTGATGTCATGGAGGGAAGCCATCGAGCAACCCGGCGCACTGCAGATGAAGTTCGGCCGGCGGCTCATCGAGTCGCGGCCCATGCTGTCGCGTGTTCCCGACGATTCGGTGATCGTCAACGGACGCGTGCTGACAGCCATGCCGGGAACAGGACGCTATCACTTCAGCGCCTGCCGCGACGCAAACGGCTCTTACGCGATGGTCTACGCTCCTGTTGGCCGGCCGTTCCGCGTCCAGATGGATAAAATCTCGGGATCAAAAGTCACGGCTTGGTGGTTCAATCCGCGCAACGGACAGGCATCGCGCGCAGGCGATTTCGACAGCCGCGGCGAGCGCGAGTTCATCCCGCCCGACGCCGGCGAGATGCTCGATTGGGTTCTTGTTCTGGACGACGCCAGCAAGGGCTATGGCCCTCCTGGCGCCGTCCGCTAGCGCGGCGAATTAACGCGTCGTTTTTTTGTGTTCGGCGACAACCTCGAAGAGAAATGCGTCGAAGGGCGTTTTCAGGTGTGACTCGATCGCGGTGTGCCAGGCGACTTTGTGGCCATCGGCAGTCGTCC
>VFZQ01001263.1 GCA_016871135.1 Acidobacteriota bacterium
CGTTGCGATCCGCCGAACGAGTTCGAATCGTTCGGTCCGGTAACTTGCACGGGTGTGCCGTTGTCCCAGGTGAAGTACATGCCGGTGGACCATCCGCCGGCGATTCGCGCCATCGCGCCGCGGTTCAGCTTCGGCTTGCCGACGCCGAAGGGCAGTTCGTAGCGCAGGCTCACGCGGACGACGTCGGGGATGTCGTAGAACGACACGGAACGCTCGCACGCGTAGCAATTGTTGTTGACCGCGGCGGGCGATGCGCCGAGGAAGCCGCCGAAGTCGCCGACGTTGTCGATCAGCTTCGAGTGGGTGTAGGCGAGCAGCAGCGCGAAGCCGTCGGCGAAACGGCGTTCGACGCGGGTTTGCAGGCCGTGATACGTCGAATGGCCCGTGGGCACTTGCGCGCCCGAGGCTCCTGTGAAGTGCGGGAACGGACGGAGCAACTGGCCGCGCTGGATGGTTGCGCGCGAGAGTGTCGACGTCGGATCGGTGATCACACCGGCGAACGGATTCGGAACGGTCGCGTTTAACTGCGTGCCGAGCGCGAGAGCGGAGTCGGGAAGCTGATTGAATTGAACGGGCATCGGGAGCGCGATACCGGCGTTACCCGCATAGCCGACCTCGACCACCATCTGCCACGGCAGTTGGCGCTGCACGTCGAAAGTCCACTGCGTCTGATAGGGGAGGCGCTGTTGGCGGATCGGTCCGACAATGCCTTGTCCGAGATTGGTGGAGAGGCCGAGCGAATTGCCGGTCGGGGCGATGAAGCCGCCGGGCAGCGGGTTGCCGAGATTGAACAGCGGGGTGACACCATCCGGTTCGGCGACAAGCGAAGATGTCGCGCGCGAGAAGCCGAGAGAGTTATCGGTGTTCGGCGCGATCGACGAGGTAAACACGCCGAAGCCGGTGCGGATCACCGTCTTCGGATTCCACTGCCAGGCGAGGCCGATGCGTGGATCCCAGTTCTGTTTGTCGGCGCGTTGTGTGCGACGGCCGACGCCGTTTACGCCGACAAAACCGACGCCGCCTCGCAAGCCTGTGATGCCCGGAACTTTGCCGTCGAGCGGGCTTGTGGAATCGCGGTCGAGAAAGACATAGCGATTGTTGTCTTCGGTGCGAGGCAGTTCGAGCGAGTAACGAATGCCATAGGTCAGCGTCAAACGCTGCGTGAGTTTCCA
>VFZQ01001264.1 GCA_016871135.1 Acidobacteriota bacterium
CACGATGGGTTTCCGCGTCGATAACACCCGGGTCGCGTCGCTGGACGGCATTACGCCGAACGATTTGCTGCGCAACCCGTATCCGCGCGGCGTGGCGCAGGTGACGGGCGCCTCGGCCGGCGCGCTGACGCAGTTCGGCAACAGCATCGAAGCGACGACGGTCGATATCGTCTCTCCCTGGACCCGTCAGGTCAACTTCAATATCCAGCGCGAGCTCCCGCTCGATACGCTGCTCGAAGTCGCCTACGTGCACACGCGCGGTTTTTATCTGCACCGAAACGACGAAGGCGGACTCAGCCTCAATCAATTGCCCGCCAGCGCGATGTCGCTGGGGTCGCGGTTGAACGAACAGGTTCCGAATCCTTTCTTTGGCACGCGTTTCGCGGGCGGATCGCTGGCCAATCGCACGACGTCGCGAGCGCAAATGATGCGGCCGTATCCGCAGTTCGGCAACATCGTTCCGATCTATTCGGTCGGCGCGTCTTCGTTCTATCACTCGTTACAGATTTCGGCGAACAAGCGTTACTCGAAGGGTCTGCAGATGGGGCTGGCTTATACGTTCGCTAAAGGCCTCGACGATGGCCTCAGCCATCAAGATAGCTACAACATTCGCGCCGATCGCGCGCTTTCGGATATCGATATTCGTCATCGCGCGGTGATCACGGGAATCTACGACATCCCGATTGGACGCGGGCGGCGGTACGGCAACGGGTGGTCGCGGCCGCTCGACATGGCGATCGGCGGCTGGCAGGTGAACGGAATCGCGACGTTCTCGACCGGAACGCCGATCGGCTTCTCCGCCAACAACAACGCCGGGATTTTTAACATGGCGATTCGGGCGAACAATAACGGGACATCCGGTAAGCGGACCGGCGCGGTTCAGGACCGGCTGGATTCCTATTTCAACCGGGCCGTGTACAGTCAGCCGGCAGCGTTCACGTTCGGCAACATGGGGCCCAGGGTCTCCGATATCCGCAACGATGGTACTTACAACTGGGATCTCTCGGTGTTCAAGCAATTCCGCTTCCGGGAAAACGCCCGGGTGGAACTGCGTGGAGAGGCGCTCAATGCGTTTAACACGCCGCGGTTTGGCGGTCCCAACACAACCGTCACGTCCGGCAGCTTTGGGGCGATTACCTCGCAAGGCAATGCACCGCGCCAGATTCAGATGG
>VFZQ01001265.1 GCA_016871135.1 Acidobacteriota bacterium
CGAGATCGTGCAGTCCTGCATGACGCCAAAGCTGCCGTTGTCGTACCAGAGCGTGCCGCCAGCGCCGTAGCCCGTGTTGCTGGCCGTGTTGCCAGTGAAGGTGCAGTTAGTGAAGTTTGGATCGCAGCCGTTCACGACGGCGACGGCGCCGCCACGGGATTGACGACCTGCCGATCCACCGTTGATGATGGCAGTGTTGGAGGAAAACGTGCAGGCGGTCACATTGACGCTCGCCGTTGCGGACAAGTACAGCGCGCCACCCCAAGCAAGTCCGGTTGAGCAACCAGCATAAAACCCGCCGCAAGTGTATCCGGAGCAGCCAGAAAACCCATCGGGTGCGTCAGCCCGATTGGTCGCGAAGGAGCAGTTCGTGATCGTGGTGGATCCCGACGCGGCGATCGCACCACCACGAGCGTGTTTGTCGCCCGTGTTACACCCGCCATAACCCACCGCAACCGCGTTGTTGCTAAAGGTGCACCCAGACGCCGTCAGTGATCCCGTGCAGTAAATCGCTCCGCCCTGACGATCTCCAAGCGATGCCGTCACCGAATTCGACATGAACGAGCAATCCGTCAGCGACAGCGTCGTCCCGCTCGCCCAGATCGCGCCGCCGAACGAAGCGGTCGCCTCATTCGATGAGAACGTGCAACGCACGCAGGTCATGGTGCCACCGGTCGCGGACAACGCCATCGCGCCGCCCTCGCGACCCACTGCACGGTTGCCAAAGAACTGGCAATCCTCAAAGCGAGGCGAGCCAGCGGTGCCCGTGAACGCCACGCCGCCGCCGTTGGCTGCCGAGTTGTAGTTCTGGTTGATCGCGCAGAACTTGAAGACCGGGCTCGCGCTCGTGATCGCGATCCCCGTTCCGTTGGCGCCGTAGATCGTGAAGCCTTCGATCACGCAGTTCGCGGTTTCGCCCGTGACGCAGGAGACGATGGCTCCGGCGACACCGCCCGACGAGATGAAGGTGTTCGCACGTCCGGCAGTCGACTTCAGGGTGATCGCCTTGCCCTTCAGGTCGATGCGCTCGTTGTAGGGGCCAGACGCCACAAGAACGGTGTCGCCGTTCGCGGCTGCGTCGATCGCTGCTTGAATTGTTGGGTAATTCGCTGGGACTTGAATGGTTGCTGCGTGGACCGACACGGCCGCAGACAGCGAGAAGAACGAGCTG
>VFZQ01001266.1 GCA_016871135.1 Acidobacteriota bacterium
CAGCGAGCCCGCTCCCGTCAAACCTTTCCCCTTCGAACACAAAAAGATGCGCACCAACTACCGCTTCATCGAAGGCTATCAAGGCAACGACACCGTGCGCGGTTGGCGCGAGTACTCGAGCATCTATCACTCCGTCTTCGCCTGCATGCGCGGCAGCCGAGGCTATCCCAAAGGCCTCGCCTACAGTACCGTGCCAGCCGGCCTTCTGTTGCGACCTGCCATTCCGAACGAAGAACAGTTCGACGCCGATGGTACCTACGGGCCGAAGGCGAACTTCAAGATTTCTCTGCGCGAACTGCCCGACAACGGCCGCTTCCGCGTGATCGTCACTGCGTCGAAATATAACGACGGTTTGCTTCTCGATCAAGATGCCGTGCCGCAGAACAAGCCCGATTCGCTCACCATCCGTAATCCGAAAACGCCGCAGACCGTACAGATCGCCAAGGCCGGCATCTATCAGCTCGACGTGCACACCGCCGAAAAAATCGTCCCATCGACGAAACCCGACGCGTCGAAATTGACTGAAGGACTTGGATCGCACTGGACCTTCGACGACGACGGCAAGCCCGCTGTTCTCGAAGGCAACGCCAAGGTCACCGACTCTCCGTTCGGCCGCGCCGTTTTCATGCAAGGCCTCGGCGGCGCGATCAAAGTGCCCAAGTCGCCCGCGGTCGATGTCGGCGCCGGCGACTTCACCATCACCGCCTGGATTCAACCCAGCCGCGTCGGACGCGCCGGCATTCTCTGGCGCGGCGGCCACGAATATACGCACGGTTGGAACCTCGAAATTCCCGATGGCCGCGGCACGCTGCGTTTGGAAACCTCCGGTCCCGACGGGCAACCGAACGGCACGATAACAACAACGCCGGGTGTGTTGAAGGCCGACGCGTGGCAGCACATCGCCGTTGTCATTAAGCGTAAAGGCGAGTCGCAGATTTTCATCAACGGTTTCCCGGTTGCAACCGGCGAGATCGGCTCCGCCAACCTCGACAACCCGAAGCTCGACGTTCAATTCGGCCATATTCCCAACCGTCAGCAGTTCTATCAAGGCGACATCGACGAAGTCCGCATCTACCGGCGCGCTATCGGTGAAGCCGAGATCCAAGCCATTGTCGAACCGGGCCGCCGGTTCGCGATTCCACCCACCGAACGCCCGCAAGAAGTAACAGTG
>VFZQ01001267.1 GCA_016871135.1 Acidobacteriota bacterium
TCTGATGGCGCGCATCCTCGAAAACGCCGGTGGCCGCGATGCGCTGGTGCCGGTAATCCTCGACGGTGAAAACGCCTGGGAGTATTTTCCCGAGAGCGGCCGCGAGTTCCTGCGGCAGTTGTATCAGCGGCTTTCCGATACGCCGGGCGTTCGCGCCGTCACGGTGAGCGAAGCGCTCGAACGGCACACGGCCACGCCTCTGTCGGGCATCTTCCCAGGCTCGTGGATCAGTTCCAACTTCGACGTGTGGATCGGCTTCGACGAAGACAATCTGGCGTGGGAGTACCTTCGGCGCGCCCGCGAGGCTTACGACAAATACTCAGCGAAGATCGACTCGGAGAGCCGCGCGATGGCCTACGAAGAACTGCTCATCGCCGAAGGTTCGGACTGGTGCTGGTGGTATGGTCCGCATCATGATTCGGCCAATCGCGTCGAGTTCGATCAGCTCTATCGAGATCATCTGTCGAATGTGTACCGGCTGCTGGGTCAGCCCGCGCCGGTCGAGTTGAGCCGTCCGATACTCAAGCTCACCTCCGCCGAACACAACGTGCCGCCCAGCGGCGCGATTTCGCCCAGGCTCGACGGCGAAGTGACGTCTTACTTCGAGTGGCTGGGCGCGGGTGAGTATGCCGTCGATCAACGCCAGGGCGCGATGCACGGCAGGCGCAGCGGCTTGCAGATGTTGCGCTACGGCGCCAGTGAATCGCACTTGTTCTTGCGTTTCGATTTCGACCCGGTGCCGGAATGGTCGACGCTGGAGATTCGCGTCAAGACCGCGGACGACGAGATCCGCCTGCGCCCCGGCGCATACGCCGCCGCGCGGGTTGCGGAGGCCGCCGTGCCGCTCGGCAACGACCGTTCCATCCAGTTTCAGATCTCGCTCTGGCTGGACGGAATCCCTGTTGAATCGCTGCCGGTCGATGGCTGGCTGCGGGTTGAGATTCCGGTAGCGAATTGGCGGGTGTAGCGGTTGGACCGGTGCGACCGGATTGCCGAGCCGACGAGCCTCTACCTCAGCTTCGCCGAGGAACTCCGAGCAAATCGACACGCGCCGCCTACGAGTATAGGCGGCGCGTGTCAGGTTTCGGTCAGGACGGTTACTTTCCCTTGCGCGAGGAGTACTTGTTCAGCAGGCCCAGCAGTTTGCCCGCCGACGCCGGCGCGGGCT
>VFZQ01001268.1 GCA_016871135.1 Acidobacteriota bacterium
CGGGATGGCCGAAGCGGTTCGTGGTTTGAAGCTTCGTGCGCACGGGCATCTTGACCTTGTCCCCGCCGTCGAGCATCGGATCGATGAAGGCCACCACCTTGTGGCCGAATTGCTCGGCATAGGCGCCAATATAACCCAGCCCCAGATTCTGCGAACGGAACTCGACATGCTCGTAGAACAGCCAAGGGCAGGCGATGAGCGCGATCTTCTTCGAGTTCGCCGCCTTGCGCGACATCTGGTCGCTATCGACGAGATTCATTTTTGCAAGTGAATTGCGAGCCATCGTTACCTCCGGGGGGATGCGGGAAGCAAGGATTTTCCTTCAACAATTAGTGTACTATCTCAATGTTTTAATTGCAATACGCCGAGCCATCGGCGATGCGTGCGCGCAGCTCGGATGTCAAAGGCCGAATGTTCTCTTTATCAGCATCCGAAACAGGAAAGCACGCGACATGAAATTTTTCTCGAACTGAACATAGCGCTCGATCAGGTTACGCTGGTCGAGCCCGTTCGATTTGAGATCGCGGTACAGGTTCGACCTGGAAGGTAGCAAAAACGGCGCGACGATTTGGGCGGCAAAGCCCGAGTCGAACGCACTGTCGGCGTCCGGATAGGTGAGATGATATTCTTTGCCCCGGAACCAATCGGTCAAAAGCTGCGCCAATCGCGCGTCGTCGAGAAAATCGTCGACCGTCGCGTCCGAGATGCAGGCGCGCAAAGCCAACTCGGCCAGCAATTCGGCTTTCGGCCGCGCGATCGGTCCTTCTGACAGACGCAACTCGTAGGCGCTCAGAAAGAAGAGATTTTCGGCGTCGATCCGGCAGACCGGTCCGGCCCACACGCACGAAGCCATGATCTCGCGCGCCCAGTTCGGATCGATATGGAAGTCATCGGCGGCGCGAAGCTCGATGCAGACCTCGCGACCGCCGATCGGGACCGTCCCGGCCGAGGACAGCCCCAGCAACGCCGCTGCTTGCTGCGCGGTGCTGCCGCGCTCGAAGAGCAATGCGATGCGTTCGGCGGTCGCGAAATCCAGATTCGGTTCGAACGGCCGAACCAGCACGTAGTCGAATGCCGAACCCAAAGCCGCGAAAACCGCGTCGAAATCCGCCCAACCGTCGATGCCGACGACGTCGCGGCGAATTTCGCGCGTTTCGCCG
>VFZQ01001269.1 GCA_016871135.1 Acidobacteriota bacterium
AATCCATCGGCACGCCGCCGCGTTCGTCATGGAGATGGCCATGCATGTTGACCATGCCCGGGATAACGTACTTCCCTTTCGCGTCCAGGACAACGTCGCTGGCCTGCGCCTGTGCGCGGCCAACGCCGGCGATGAGACCATTTTCGACAACGATATCGACCGGACCCTGCGCGGGCGTGCCGTTACCTTCGACGACGGTGGCGTTCTTAATCACCAGCCGCGACGGCTTCACACCATGACGCGGCTGCGCCGTGGCGGCAAGCGCAAGTGCACAGAACAGAAAAAAGCGCATTCCCTCTATTTTGCGTCAACGCGAAGCGCGGCGAGACGGCGATTTACAAAGGCGCGCAGTTCGGTGAGCGGGCGGCCGTGGACCTTCTCGGCGGATGCGGCGGCCTCGAGCGACTTCGCGTACTCGTCGCGCGCGGCGGCGCGGTCGCCCAATCCTTCGTAGCAATCGCCAAGCCGGATGTGGACCGACGGAAGCGATTCCACCTGCAGCTTTCGCGGCGACAACGTCCCGATTCGGCGATAGAGTTCGATGGAGCGTTTCGCGTTTGGCAGCGCATCGGCATACCGCTTCAGCGAGTTCATCGACGCGGCCATGCGGTCGAGAGAAAGCGCGGCGGCTTCAAGGTAGTCGATGTTCTCCGGATCAGACTTAAGCAACGTTTCCGCAATAACGCTGGCCCGCCGAAAAGCCGCAATCGCCTGGGAGTGATCGGCGAGGCCGTAATAGACATCGCCGATGCGCGTCAACAGGCCTCCGACATCGCGAGTAGCGCGAACATTGTTGACGTCCGCGGCCGCAACGGCCTCGGCGATGGGCAGCGCGCGCTGGTAATGATCGAGTGCCAAACGGAGATCGCGCTTCGGATTGGTCCGCAAGGTATGCGGCGTGCCGGCGCTGATCTCGGCCTGCATCAGGCGAACTTTGTGCCGCACATCGAGCCGGTCGGATTCGACCAGTTGATTGGCGAGTTCGATCGCCTGCAGTGCCGTGGCGTAGGCTTCTTCGAATCGGCGAAGGCGCGTGAGAACGGACGAATGGCGATAGAGCGCGCGCTGGCGGTCGAAAACTTGCGAGTCGCCTTCCAACAGCCGAACTGCGGCTTCGGTATCGGATAGAGCGAGTTCGAATTTCCCGAGGCCGGAACG
>VFZQ01001270.1 GCA_016871135.1 Acidobacteriota bacterium
CCTGCTTAACACCGTCGTCCCCGGTGAATGCAATTGGTGTAAGGGCGTGATTCGTCACGCGCGGCGGATTCCGTATTGCACCGAATGTCTGGCCCTGCCGCTGCCGCTCCATGCCGAGCATTATTGTTCGCGCTGCCGCACCCCGTTTCAGAACGATGCGACGCTTGACGCGCGGGGCGTTTGCCTGCGCTGCCGCAGCGGGCTGCCTGGGTTCGATTATGTTTACTCGTTCGGCTTCTTCGACGGCGTTCTGCGGTCGATGGTCCACGATTTGAAGTATTCCCGCGTTAGTCCGCTGGGCGGTTATCTGGGAGAGTTGATGGCGCGGGCGATTCCGCTCGACCTGGCGGTCGACGCGATCGTTCCCGTTCCGATTCACTGGACGCGCTGGATCAAGCGCGGCTACAATCAGGCCGAACTGCTGGCCAGGCCGCTGGCCCGGCGCATGCAGATTCCGATACTGTCTCCGCTAAGGCGAAAACGAACGACGAGATCACAAGTTTCCTTGACAGTTTCCGAGCGCCGCAAGAATCTTGCCGGCGCTTTTTCGATTCGAGACCGGTCTTTGGTGGCGGATAAGCGCGTTCTGTTGGTCGACGACGTGTTGACGACGGGCGCGACGATTGGATATTGCAGCCGGCTGCTGCGGGACGCGGGCGCGCGAAGCGTGACGGTTGTCACCTTAGCGCGCGTGGACCGCCGCCCATCGCCGGCGCGTGTTGTTCTGACGGCAAGCCAGGCAAGCGGAGGAATGAGCTGATCATGGGGAGTTTGGATCGACTGCATCAACCAGTGCTGGTGTTGAACGCCAGCTACGAGCCGATCAACGTTTGCGCGGCGCGCCGCGCGTTGATATTGATTCTAAAGGGCGTGGCGTCGGCCGAGGAGCATGCGCCCTCGGCGGTGCACTCGTTCAACCGCTCTTTGGCGCTCCCGAGCGTGATCCGGCTGCTGGAGTACCGGCGGATTCCGCAGCAATCGCGGTCGTTGTCGCGGAAGAACATTTTGCTGCGCGACCGGTATACCTGCCAGTATTGCCACCGCACGATGCCGTCGATTGAGCTGACGCTCGATCACGTGCAACCGCGCTCGCGCGGGGGCGGGTCGAGTTGGGAGAATCTGGTGGCGTGCTGCCATCCGTGCAACAACAAGAAGG
>VFZQ01001271.1 GCA_016871135.1 Acidobacteriota bacterium
TCCGACAGCACGCCTTCCGTGGGTGCCTTCGAACGCGAGGTCGCCGCCGAGGAGGGTCCGGAGGGAATGAATCGGGAGGCGCGCCAGTTCTTCGCCAAGCTTGAACAGCGTGCTGCCGCCATCGCCGCCGAGGACGACACCAAGCTCCTCCGACTCGAGCGATTCCTCAAGAAGCACCTCGCTGATCCGGCCAATGCCGACGGCGGTGTAGTCGTCTTCTGCCGGTTCATCGCCACCGCCGAGTATCTCGCGCGCGAGCTCGCAAAGACGTTTGGCAAGAAGGCGCTAGTCGAGGTGGTCGTCGGTTCGCTTCCCGACAGCGAGCGCAAGGCCCGCATCGAAGCGATGGCCGACACCACCGAACGTGATGGCCGTGCCCGCATCCTCGTTGCTACAGATTGCCTGAGCGAGGGCATCAACCTTCAGGACGCCTTCGACACCGTTGTCCACTACGACTTGTCGTGGAATCCGAACCGCCACGTGCAGCGCGAGGGCCGCGTCGACCGCTTCGGGCAGTCCCGCGAAAGGGTTCACATCGCCTTCTTCCACTCCGATGAAACGGTCTTCGATCCGGTCGTCATGAATGTCCTGCACCGCAAACGCCGTGATATCGCCAGCGAACTTGGCTATCTCGTTTCGGTCCCGGTCTCGCGCGACGCGATCCTCGGCCTCATCCTTGAGCGCGCCGCTGATGCTCGGAAGATTGACCGTACTGGCTTCCTCTTCAGTGCGGCCGATCTCGAGCGCTGCAAGTTGCAGGTCGCCGAGTTCGACCGTGAGTGCACGGAGATGGTCAAGGCCGAAAGGGACCTTCGCTTGCGATTCAGTCAGCATCAGATCTCACCTACTGAAGTCGCTGACGAAGTGAAGCGCGTCCACGACGCGATCGGCGCCGGCCACGAGTCGGTCCGTCGCTTCGTCGTCGAGAGCCTGCGGCGGGCCGGTTTGGTCGTTGAACCGAAGCAGGACCACGCGATCCTGGCAAAGCAGCCCGATGCCATACCTGCCGTGACTGAACTCGTGGACTCTGCACTTTCGCCAAATCGCGAACCGCCGCGCGAGTTCAGGATCCGATTCGACGGCCCTGTGAAGCGTCACTCCTACGTGACCCGCTCGCACCCGCTCGTCGAGAGTCTTGCGAGCCACGTCCTC
>VFZQ01001272.1 GCA_016871135.1 Acidobacteriota bacterium
TCTGCCAAGCCAGTTGGCGGGCTAGCAGAAATTCCAGCGGCGTGAATCATCACCGCACCAACACTTACTGGCCCAGCGAGTGCGCCGCGACCGACCTCGTCCATGCCAATGATGTAACTAACGCCCGTGGCTACGAGGCTTCGCTCGATCGCCAGTGTTGGGCTTGATCTATTTGCTGCTACTTGGCGAAACTTTCGAAGATTTCTGGACGAGGCAGGTTGCCAAGACGGGTGACCGGCCAAATGCGAAATACGGCTCGCCCGACGACTGATGACTCAGGCACGCCGCCGTTTGCGACTTGTAAGTGATAGCGAGAGTCGCGCGAGTCAGGGCGGTTATCGCCCATCATGAAGATGTGCCCCGCGGGTACTTCTACGTCGAAGGCGACTTGGTCGGTGGTAACGCCAGGTTTTAGGTAAGCCGATTCTTCTAGTGCTTCACCGTTTAGAACAATTCGGCCCTGGGAGTTACAGCATGAGATGTTGTCGCCACCTACTGCGATTGCGCGCTTGACGAGATCTTTGCCCGCGCCGCTCGGTAGCACACCGACAAACGTGAGTGCGTTCGTTAACGCGCCACGTAGCCCCTGAGTGGGTGTGGGTTCGGGCAACCATCCGCCGGGGTCGCGAAAAACGACGACGTCGCCGCGTTGTATATCGCCAAATCGAGTGCTTAGTTTTGAGGCCACGATTCGGTCGTTGATTTGCAGAGTGTCTTCCATCGAGCTGCTGGGCACGTAAAAGGCTTGAACGATAAAAGCGCGCAATGTTGCGGAGATGACTAACGCGATCAGCAAGATGATCGCGACTTCGCGAACGAAGCCGAGAATTGATTTAGCGGCCTGATTCATCGGGTCAGGCCCGAGCCGACTCCTCTTCGTCGGTGGTGGGCTCAGGTTCGGCGGGTTCGGTGGCGGTTTCGGGTTCGACGGCGGCGACCTCGGGTTCGGTGACTTCGGCGGCGGCTTCGGTTTCGGTGGGTTCGGCGGCGACGGCAGCGGGTTCGGTTACTTCGGCCGCGACAGCTTCGGGTGCAACTTCAGCTAGCTCAACCTTGTCGAGAACTTCGCTCGATTCATCGAACATGCCCATGGCCTCTTCACGCTCGCCACGAAACTCACGGATCTTGGCCGCCTTGCCGCGCAACCCACG
>VFZQ01001273.1 GCA_016871135.1 Acidobacteriota bacterium
ATACGACAACAACACGGCACTCGTTCATGCCGTCGAGCCCGTAAAGGACCGCCAACGCCAACGCCGTCTCCGGCCGCGATCCCATATCGCAATCGAAGATCACGCCAACCACTGGCTTTCCTTGTCCGAAAAATTGCATGGTGTTAGCCGAGGTTTAAGCCGTCGATGCGCCCGGTCGAATCGCCGAAGTCGTCGGTCTGCACGCCCAACCGGTCCATCATCGTCAGGTACAAATTCGAGATCGGCGTCTCCTTGCGATATGTGATCCGGCGGCCGCCCTTGAAGTGATTCCCGCCTCGGCCCATCACCATCACCGGTAGATCCTCGTGCGTGTGCCGGTTGCCATCGGAGAGCCCGGCGCCATATACGATCATCGAGTTATCGAGTATCGACGCATCGCCCTCTTTGATCGACTTCAACCGCATCATCCACGCCGCGAATTGCTGCATGTGATACTCGTTGATCTTGGTCACCTTATCCAACAGCTCCATCTTGCCCTGATGGTGAGTGAGCGGGTGGTGGCCATCGGCGATGCCGATCTCACGATACGGCCGCGAAGTGCCTTCGCGCGTGACCAGGAAAGTCACGATTCGCGACATATCAGCCTGGAACGCCACTGTGATCATATCGCTCATCAGCCGGAAGTGTTCGGCGAAATCGGCCGGAACGCCATAGGGCTTCGGCATGCCGGGATCGATCCTTGCGTTCTCGCCTTCGGCTTTCTCAAACTGCTTTTCGATTTCGCGAATCGACGATAGATACTCATCGAGCTTGCGGCGATCGGTTGGCCCAAGATCGCCCTGCAGCTTCTTGGTATCGGCCGTCACATGATCGAGTACGCTCTTTCCTCGCCCGCGCTTCGGGCGACAACACCGGCCCCTTGCCGAACAACCGCTCAAACATCGCCCGCGGATCGAGCAGCGGCGGCAGCGGCTGCGTCTCGCTCTTCCACGAGAGATTGTTGGTGTAGGCGCAGGAATACCCGGAATCACAATCGCCCGCCTGCCGCGCGTCTTCCAGACCAACCTGCAACGACGGGAACAGCGTCGCCGAGCCAACCTGATTGGCCGCGATTTGATCGCAGGAAATTCCGGCCTTGATGTCGACCATCGTCTTCTTGACATGAACGCCCGTGAGATACGAGCCACAGC
>VFZQ01001274.1 GCA_016871135.1 Acidobacteriota bacterium
GCGCACGCATCACGGTTGCCGTTTTGACTGTTGGAGAAACATCAATATGTCGAATTTCTTGATTTCCCGCCCTGGGAAGAAACTGTTCACGGCGTTCTGTTCGTCGTCGTAAACTTCAAACACGGTCTCGAGTTTTGTCAGCACCAATAGCTCGACGTTGCGCCGCGTGAGATTCAGCAGCTTCAACGCGCCGCCCGCTTTGCGCAGCGTGCTGAAACTCATAACCAGAGCGCCCAAGCCGGACGAATCGATATAACTGACGGCGGCGAGATTCAGAATAGCGTTCGTCCTTCCCGCCTCAGCGATTGCCTTTACGCATTCGCGCAACTGGTCGGCGCCATCCCCGGCGACAACCTGCCCTTTTACGTCGATGATCGGGATACCCTCGCGCTCGCGTTCGGTGAACGATAAATCCATTCGCCTATTGTCGCGCTTCGGCGAGCGGCGCGGGGACGGGCGTCACGCCCGCCGCGCCAGTCCGCGGCAGCGTCACGCGAAACGTTGTTCCCATCCCGAGTTCGCTCTGCACATTGGTGGCTCCGCCATGCGCCCTCACAATCCACGCCACGAAGCTCAAGCCGAGCCCCAATCCCTTCTGCGGATGATCCCTCTTGACACGATAGAACCTCTCGAACACATGCGGCAGATGCTCCGCCGCTATGCCGATGCCCGTGTCGGCGACAACAAGCTCCACCGCCGACTCCCGTCGCACAACCGACACCGCAACCGACCCTCCTCCGGGCGTGTATTTGATCGCATTCGCGAGCAGATTCGTAACCAGCCGCTCTAATTGCGTGCGATCGCCGCTAACCAGCGAATCGGGATCGCTCGACCAGGTCAGGGCGATATTTTCATCGGCCGCTCCCGTCGAAAACTGCTCCGCCAGATCGCCAACGATGCCGCCCAAATCGACCGGTTCGTGCTTAATCTCGATTTGCCCGGTCTCGACCTGCGACAGCATCAACAACGCGCGAACGATATTCGACAACCGGTCGACGTCTTCGAGCGCGTTGATCACCGCGTCGCGATACTCGTCGGTATTCTTGGCGGTCATCAGCGCAACTTCCAACTGCCCGCGAATTCCCGTAATCGGCGTTCGCAGTTCGTGCGAAGCGTCGGTGGAAAACCGTTTCACCTGATCGAAGTTCT
>VFZQ01001275.1 GCA_016871135.1 Acidobacteriota bacterium
CGGTGGAGGCGACAAGGAGTCCGAAGACGGAAAAGCCGACCCCGATCAGAAGCAACGCTCCGACGACAAAAACGCCAAGAACGCCAAGGAAGGCCAAAAAGGCGGCGACGGCGCGCAGCAGCAGAACCAGAGCCCCAGCATGATGGACAAAATGAAGGACGCCTTCGCCAACATGATGAACAAGCTCAAGCAGCCCAATCAGGACGAAGGCCAACAGCAGGCATCGAACCAGAAGGGCAGCGAAAAAAGCGGCGATCAGAAGGGCGGCAAACAAGGCGGCAAGCAACCCGGCAAAGGCGAAAACGCGCCCAATGGCGCCGAACAGCCTGGCGACGCCTCCGAAGCCGCCGAAAAACAAGCCAACGCGCAAGGCCAGGGCGGCGATAAGTCTGCCAGCATGCAGGCCCCGCCCGATGCCAAGAGCGGTGTCGGCAAAGCCGATGGCGACAAGAGCATCAAAGAAGCCGAGCAGTTGCAGGCGATGGGAAAGATCAGCGAAATTCTCGGCAAACGCGCCAAGGAGATCGCCGGCGAAGTGATGGTCGAAGTCAACGGCGGTAAGCAGCAGTTGCGCACGCAGTATGGCAAGGGGGACGCGCAACACTCCGAAAGCGGCGGCGAGATCCACCGCGACGAAGTGCCGCTCCACCATCAGCAGTTCGTGCAACAGTATTTTGAAGAGGTGCGGAAACAGTCCGCTCCCGCTACTCGGAAGCAATAGATGATTCGCTTGCTCATCGCAATCGGTCTTGTCCCACTGGCGGCGCAAGACTGGAAGGCCATTGAAGCCGAGACAATCAGGCATTTTCAGGCGTTGATCCGCTTCGATACCTCCGACCCGCCCGGCCGCGAACAGGAAGCCGCCGACTACGTCAAGCAGGTGCTCGAAGCCGAAGGCATCGCGACCAAAACATTCACCGTCGCCAAGGGCCGGCCGAACATCGTCGCCCGCTTGAAGGGCTCCGGCAAGAAGCGGCCGATTCTGGTCATCGGCCACACCGACGTCGTCGCCGTCGATGCCAAGAAGTGGAAGCACCCCGCCTTCGGTGCCGTCCGGGAAGGCGGTTATGTTTATGGCCGAGGCGCCATCGACGACAAGGACAACGTCGTCGGCAGCCTGATGACCATGCTCATGCTCAAGCGTCTC
>VFZQ01001276.1 GCA_016871135.1 Acidobacteriota bacterium
CTCGTGGTGGAGAAGCCGTTTGGACACGATCAATCCAGCGCGCGTGAACTTGAACTGGCGCTGCACGAGCATTTCGCCGAAGAGCAGCTTTACCGCATCGATCACTACCTCGGCAAAGAGACGGTGCAGAACATTCTCGCCTTCCGTTTCGGCAATCCATTGTTTGAGCCGCTGTGGAATCGCCAGTACATCAACTCGGTGCAGATTACCGCGGCCGAATCGATCGGCGTCGAAGGCCGAGGCGGCTACTACCAGGAAGCGGGCGCGCTGCGCGACATGATCCAAAATCACTTGCTGCAGGTACTGGCGACCGTGGCGATGGAACCGAGCGCGGTGTTCGAAGCGACTGCGGTTCGCGATGAGCGCGCCAAGTTGTTGCGTTCGATTCGTATTTACAAGCCTTCCGAGGTCGATCAACATGCAGTGGCGGGACAGTACGGGCCCGCGAATGCCGGGGGGAAGGAATTGGTCGGGTTTCGCCAGGAAGAGGGCGTTGATGCGAAGGCGATGACCGACACCTACGCCGCGGTCGAGTTTCAGATCGAGAATTGGCGGTGGGCCGGCGTGCCCTTTTACGTGCGGACCGGCAAACGCATGCCGAAGCGTGTGACCGATATCGCCATTCGCTTTAACCACGTGCCGCATTCGCTGTTCATGACCGAAGGCGTCGATACGGCGAGGCCGAATTTGCTGATCCTTCGCATTCAGCCGGAAGAGGGCATCTCGCTGCGATTCTCCTCGAAACAGCCCGGCCCGGGCATGAAACTCCGGCCGGTATCGATGGACTTCAACTACGGTTCTTCGTTCGGCTCTCGCACGCCGACAGCGTACGAAACGCTATTGGTCGACGCGATGATCGGCGATGCGACGCTCTATACGCGGCAGGACATGGTCGAGGCTTCCTGGGAGGCGGTGCAGCCGATCCTCAACGTTTGGGGCAATCGCACCGACGATCCGTTCCCCAATTACGAAGCTGGTTCGTGGGGCCCGAAAGCCGCCGATGAATTGCTGGCGCGGCGCGGCAATGAGTGGAGGCTGGCATGACGGCGGCCACCGACATACGCGCCGAGAAACTTCTCAAGCAACTCGCCGATGTGTGGAAGGATCTCGGCAAGAAAGAGTCCGATTACGCGGTGGTTCGCGCGTG
>VFZQ01001277.1 GCA_016871135.1 Acidobacteriota bacterium
TTGAACCTCCCCCACAACCCGGCGGCAATGAGCAAACCGCGTCGAGTAACACGTAACTTCTCTTCCTTGAGTGAAACCCCATGTCGAAAGATCTAAAGCCTAAAGTGCGTCTTGGCCAGTCGGCCGCCGGTAACCGCCGGCGCATGATACTTGGCGTCTTGCTGACGGGCGGGCTCGCCGCCGGCGGATATGCCGCCTACAAGAACGTCGGCCAGACCAAGGTGGAGGTACCGGTGGCGCGCGCGCGCAAGGGGGAGTTTGTTATTTCGGTCAAAACGCGAGGCGAAGTGCGGAGCACGCGATCGGTGATTTTGTCGGCGCCGCAGATTCCGGAAGCCCGCATCGTGCTGCTGGCCGAGTCGGGCAAGCCGATTCGCAAGGGCGACACGGTGATTGAGTTCGACGCGGCGTCGCAGGAGCAGTACTACATCGAACGAACGACCTCGGTGCGCACGGTCGACAAGGAAATTGTTCAGTTGCAGGCCTCGCACCGAATCACCGGTGAAATGGACTCGATGAACAAGATGACGGCGACCTACAACGTCGACCGCGCCAAACTGGAAGCGTCGAAAGCGCAGATTCTGTCCGAGATCGAAGGCAAGAAAAACGAGATCGACGTCACAACGGCAGAAGGCGACCTGGATCAGGTGAACGTGACCATCAAGGCGCACAAGACCACGCAAGCGGCCGATGTCGAGCGCGTGCAGAACAAGAAAGACAAGACCGTTCGCGATGTGGAACGCGCCAAGGGTTATCTTTCGCGCATGAAGATCATCGCGCCCAACGACGGCATCGTCAACATCCTTCCGAACACGCGCACCAACGGCGCCTTCGGATCGACGCCTCCGCCGTTCAAGGAAGGCGACCGCGCCTGGACGGGTGCGGCGATCGCCGAGATTCCGGATCTTTCTTCGATGCGCGTCGAGTTGAAGCTAGACGAAGTCGACCGCGGCAAGTTGCAGTTGAATCAAGTACTGCGTGTGCGCGTCGATGCGATCCCCGAAGTGGAATTCAAAGCGCAACTGGACTGGATCAGCCCGATCGCCGCGGTTTTGTACAAGGGCATGGGCCTGACGGAAAAGACATTCCCGGCGCGCGCGACGCTGGAGAAAGTCGATCCGCGGCTCCGGCCCGGCATGAGCTGC
>VFZQ01001278.1 GCA_016871135.1 Acidobacteriota bacterium
GCCGAAGCCGCGCTTCCCAGCGCGATTCTGAAACACTCGGTGCTCCTGCAAGGCGCGCCATTCACCGTGCACTACGGCCCCGATCGCGGTGAAGCGCAAGCCGCCATCGACGCCTTTAGCCACTTCTTCGACGTGCGCTGGGCCGCCGGGCCGCATTCCATCCGCACCGCCTTCGACGCCCTCTGGTGGATCTCTTCCGGAACCCTGCTTCCGTTACTCGTCCATCAGCGCGACACCGGCGAATCGATTTGGAAGCGCGATCTCCTGACCAGCATCAACGACCCCTTCATCAATCGCCTTACCGAAGCCCGCGCGGCGCTCGGAGCGCTGATCGCGCGACGGGAAATCGGCGAATGGCCCGTCGACGCCAACGTTAATCCCGGCCTCGCGCGAAACTCTGTCCCGTTGAACGACGGCGACCGCGGGATCGTCGGCATCGACGACACGTTGCTTCAGCAAGGCCGCGACGCCTACCGCGCAGCCTGCAACACTTGGCCGCGCCGTGCGTTCAACTACCCCGTCCCGGCAAAACCGGAAGAATACGATGATCTCCGCGCCCACTGGCTGCATGTCGCCAGCGGCCCCGTCTACGAATTCGGTTCGGTCGGCTGTCCCGGCCTCTCCGATCTCGACCTGCTCTTCGTAGTCGACGGCCCCAACGAAAAACTTTCCATTACACACCTGCCAAAACGCCAGCAGCACCTAATGGGTCACGACCCGATGCTCATCGCCAAAGACGCGATGCCGCATCTGCCCTACGTCTTGCCGCTCCTCGCCATCAAGCATCTGGCCGGTGAGCGTTACGACCTCAAGCCCGCCGGCGAACTCACCGACGACACCCGCTGGTGCGCGATGACCGCCTACAACCTGCGCAAGTATCCCGACGATATCGAGGACCTCGCCCGCCAGAATCCGGCTAACTTTCACCTCATACTCGCCTACCTCCACAGCTTCTCCCACTTCGGCAAACTCACCAGTCTCGACCACCGCATCCGCGAGCAATTCCGAACACAAGGCGCCGTCGAAAGCCGCGAACTCGCCGGCATCCTCGAAGCGATGCGCGCCGCCTCCGCCGAAATCGTCGGCAAACTGCACGATCACTGGGCCGCCCGCCTCCCGAACGCCGCCGAGAAAGCGAAAGGA
>VFZQ01001279.1 GCA_016871135.1 Acidobacteriota bacterium
GCTACGCCAACCGTCAACGCGGCGGGCACAAGCAGTCGGAAAAAAGTGCGCATCGGGACTCCTTTCAAGTTCGCCACCATTATAGCTCCGGCGCACGGCCTTCACAGTGTCGCCAAATCGCTACAGCGGCAGCCCTGTTCGTGTTACGCATAAGAGAGAGGATGGGTTTCGATCTGAACGCAAATAGTTTGTGGGAAGCGCACCGCGCCAACTTTCCCGTCGCGCGCAATCTGGTTTATCTCAATCACGCCGCCGTATCGCCGGTCTGCAAAGCCGCCGCCGATGCCATGCGCTGGCTCGCCACCGATGCGGAAGAGTGGGGTTCGTTGCACTACGATAAGTGGCTGGCTTGCTACGACGGTCTTCGCGCCGAAACGGCCCGCATGCTTAACGCCACGCCCGGCGAGATCGCCATCGTCAAGAACACCTCGGAAGGGATCGCGACCATCGCTCTTGGCATCGACTGGAAGGCTGGCGACCGAGTGGTGTGCTTCGAAGGCGAGTTCCCGGCCAATCAGTATCCGTGGCAGCGCCTTGCCGCCCGCGGTGTGTCGATCACGTGGCTGGAAGTCGACGCGCCGCTCGACGAGATCGACAAAGCCGCGCAGGGCGCGCGTTTGCTGGCGATTTCGTTCGTACAATTTCTGTCTGGTTATCGCGCCCCGCTGGAGGCGATCGGGGAAATCTGCCGCCGCCGAGGGGTGTTTTTCTTCGTTGATGCCATTCAAGGCCTTGGCGTTTTCCCGCTGGATGTCCAGAAATGCAACATCGACGCGGCCGCCGCCGACGGCCATAAATGGCTGACCGGTCCAGAAGGTTGCGGGGTGCTTTTCATCCGTAAAGACCGAATCGACGAAATCGAGCCCGTCGAATTCGGCTGGACCAACGCTGCCTCCCACGTCGATTACGCCAGCCGCGACATGACCCTGCGCAAAGACGCAGGCCGCTTCGAACCAGGGACGCTCAACACAATCGGCTGCTTCGGACTCCGTGCGGCGTTCGCGTACATCAATGAAATCGGGGTTCCGGCGATCGGGGAGGCCGTACAGGCGCTCGGTGATCAACTCGCCGAAGGCGCCCGCGCAAAGGGCTACGAACTGATGTGCGAGCGGACACCGGAAACCGGTGCCGGCATCGTCAGC
>VFZQ01001280.1 GCA_016871135.1 Acidobacteriota bacterium
TTGGTGAAGCCGACGGGGCTGCGCGACATCACCGAATTCGGCCGCGCGGTGCATGCCGAGATGGAAGCGCTGCTGGCATGCGCGCGAACGGGGCGGAGTCCGCGCGGCGCGACGTTGTACACAACGACGTTCCCCTGCCACAACTGCTGCCGGCATATCATTGCGGCGGGGATTGAGAAAGTGTACTTTGTCGAGCCGTATCCGAAGAGCAAGGCGGGCACGCTGCACAACGACGCGATCTCAATCGACGAACCGCAGGCCGGCAAGATTCCGTTTCTTCCGTTTATCGGCGTGGCGCCTCGGCGGTACTTCGACTTCTTCTCGATGACGTTGAGCCTGGGCCATTCCATCGAGCGCAAGCGCGACGGCGTGGCGGCGAAGTGGAGCCCGGCCGATGCGAGCGTCCGCGTGCCGATGCAGCCGAATTCCTACCTGGAGCGGGAACAACTGGCGATGGAAGAGATTCGCAACGCGCTCTCGCGCAAGTAACATGGGTGGGGATGACTCGCCGCACCTTTCTTTCTCTTTCCACAGTGATGGCCGCGCAGCACGCGCGGCGGCCGAACGTGATCGTTTTCATCAGCGACGATCAAGGCTATGGCGATCTGTCGCTGCATGGCAACACGCATCTGCAAACGCCGAACCTCGACCGTATCGGCGTCGAAGGTGCGCAATTCACGCAGTTTCAGGTGTGTCCGGTGTGCTCGCCGACGCGGTCGAGCTTGATGACGGGGCGGTACAACTACCGCACGGGCGTGGTCGATACGTTCTTGGGGCGGTCGATGATGGACCCGCGCGAAGTCACCGCGGCCGAAGTGTTCGCGGCGAACGGGTATCGCACGGGGATCTTCGGCAAGTGGCATCTCGGCGATAACTATCCAATGCGAACGATCGACCAAGGCTTTCATGAGTCGCTGGTACACGGCGGCGGCGGACTGGCGCAACCGAGCGATCCTCCCGGCGGCAATCACTATTACGATCCGGTGCTGGTGCGCAATGGGAAGCACGAAAAGGTCCCAGGCTACTGCACCGACATTTTCTTCCGCGAGGCGATGGCGTTTATCGACCGCAACAAGGCGAAGCCGTTCTTCCTTTATATTCCGACGAACGCTCCGCATACGCCGCTGGAGATCGACGACA
>VFZQ01001281.1 GCA_016871135.1 Acidobacteriota bacterium
GGCTAGAATTCCCGCGACGGCAAGCGCGGAATCACGAATCGTTTCCGCTTCCGCGCGTTGTGGCGGATAGCGCCAGAGTAGCCGGTTCGAGGGGTCGGCCTTGCGCGCCTCGCTTCGATCGAGCGAACTCTGCCGGTAAGCGCTCGATGTCACGATCAAATAATGCAGGCGCTTGAGACTCCAGCCTTCCTCAATGAACCGCGATGTCAACCAATCCAGCAGTTGCGGATTGCTGGGGCGCGCGCCCATGACGCCGAAATCGCCCGGAGTCGCCACGATGCCTTCACCGAAGTGATGTTGCCAGACTCGATTCACCATCACGCGGCCGGTGAGCGGATTGGCCGGATTCACCAGCCAGTTGCCCAGAACCGTGCGCCGGCCGGTCGACTTGAGGGCGGCGGGCTTTGAGATCAAAGGCGGGGCGGAATCGAGAATGGAAGGGAATCCCGGCTCGACCTGCTCGCCCGGCGACGTGTACAACCCGACGCCGAGCACGTGTGTGGGAGGCGCTTCGCCGCCGACGTCGACCAGACCCGAGCCACGCGGAATCTCCGCGGGCCGAAGCTGCTCGAACTTCTTCAGTTCGCGATCGAGCTGCTCGAAACGCGCTTTGTCCGCCGGCGCAAGCTTCGATACGACGCTCCGGAACGTGGGATCGAGATAATGCTTCGGCCGGACAGGACAGGAGTTGCAGTCCTTGCTGGCAAGCAGGTGTGCCATCCAGGTTTGCATCGGCGATCGCTGATCGAGCGGCGTCTTCATCGCCTGAATCACATAGTCCGGATAACGCGCCAGAAGCTCGGCGGGCGTGTAGTTCCGCTTGGGCATCAGCAGCGCCGACATCTCATCCCAGATGTGTTTGGTCGCCGCCTCCCACTCCGCGAGACGCGATTCGTACTGCCGGAGCTTGTCGCCGGCCACCAGCGGGAACCGGTCATCGTGATCGGTATTGGCGAAAAACGCCTGGAGGCGATAATAGTCGCGTTGCGGGATGGGATCGAACTTGTGGTCGTGGCAGCGTGCGCATTCGAAGGTAAGGCCGAGGAACGCGGCGCCCGTGACGGAGGTGATGTCGTGCAGCATCTCCTGGCGCGCCAGCATCAGATCCTTGTTGTTGCCTTCCTCCGCATAGTGTCGAT
>VFZQ01001282.1 GCA_016871135.1 Acidobacteriota bacterium
GGCCCCTTCCGTCGCCCCGGCTCCATTGAAAATGTAGTGCAGACCTTTTGCAACCGGCTGTTGCAAATAAACGGGCCTACGGTGTTTCTTCGCCGTTAGCTGCGAAGGTTGGGTTAGACCGGCCGATCTCGCGGAGCAAGTCCGCGGTTCCGTCCCGGCTGTCATCGTCGACAAAGATCGCTTCCCATCGAATCCCTTCGAGCGCCGATTCCAGCCGCTCGATCAGCGGACCGACGTTATCCCGCTCGTTCAGAGTCGGCACAACGACAGCCAACTCCGGCGGACCTGATGTCGGACCGGCATCGGCGAGCGTTTCAGGATTGAATTTCGCGAGCGAGCGTTTCATTGACCAGCCATATGCTCATTATCGGCAAATTTCGGAAAGATTCGAAAATTAACGCGGACGCGGGATTTCGAGGCTCTTTCCGCTCCGACGGAACACGTTAATGACGAACGCCTTAGCCGGAGTTCCGAGCACCTCGCTGCCCGCCGGAATCGTCCGGTCGCTTTCGAGGATTCCGCTTCTCAGCTTGCCGTTCGCCCACTTCTCCACCGCGCCCTTGACCTGTACGCCATCGATAACCGCGGCCGTCTCCAAATACGGCACACTTTGCGGAGCCTTCGTCAACAGCGGCAGCAGCATCGGCCCCGCAAACACAAGCAGAATCGTGACGATCACCAACGCCACGCGCTACGTTCAGCATCAGCCCAAATCTACGATCAGAAGATCACCTTCAGCCCGAACTGCACCTGCCGGCCCGTCGCCGACGATCCCGTAAGCTTGCCGAAGTTCGCGTTGCCGATCGTCAGCGCGCTGTTGGTCGCCCCCGGCAGGAAGAACGCCGGTGTGTTGGAGAAGTTGAATGCCTCGGCGCGGAACTGCACGTTCACGCGCTCGCCGGCGCGAAAGTTCTTGAACAGCGAGAAGTCGAGGTTGGTCGCGGTCGGTCCGCGGCCGATGCGGCGCGCCGCGGTGCCGAATCGGATCAACTGCACGCCGGTCGCGCTCGCCACCGAACCCGGAAGCGAGAACGCCGCCGGGTTGAAGAACCCGTCGACGCCGCGGTTCGGCAGATAAAGCGATTGCCCGGTCACGCGGTCAGGCTTGTTGATCGTCGCGAACAGTTGATTGCCCGCGG
>VFZQ01001283.1 GCA_016871135.1 Acidobacteriota bacterium
ACAAGGCGGGGCGGGCCGTACTTCTGCGCCATAACGGCTTAAGCCGCCGACTACGTGTTGAGGCGGCAAGATTCACAATCCAATGTCGTGCCGGCTTCGTAGTACTTTACGAATGCGAACGGTGTTCATCAGCGGCGCGACGGGCTATATAGGGCGGCCCCTGACCGAAGCGCTCCTGCGGGCGGGCTTCGATGTGTTGGCGCTCGCCCGCCCGCAGTCGCTCCGCAAGCTGCCGATCGGTTGCCGCCCGATTCCGGGCGACGCGCTGCGGGCGTCGACATTCACCGATGAAGTGCCGGCCGGGTCGACCGTTGTGCATCTGACGGGCGTGGCGCACCCGAGCCCAGCCAAGGCAGCGGCGTTCCGGGCGATCGACCGCGTTTCCTTCGAGGCGTCGCTTGAAGCGGCGATGCGCGCGCGGGCGGCGCACTTCGTATATGTGAGCGTCGCGCATCCGGCGCCGGTAATGAAGGAGTTCATCCGCGTGCGAACCGAGTGCGAGCGGATGCTGGCGGACTCCGGTCTGGCGGCGACCGTTCTTCGCCCGTGGTATGTGCTCGGGCCGGGGCATTGGTGGCCGTATCTATTGAAGCCGTTCTACTCTCTCGCGGCCTTGCGGCCGGAATGGAAGGCGACGTCGGAGCGCCTCGGGCTGGTGACGCACACACAAATGCTGCGAGCGCTGGAGTATGCGGTCGAGAACCCGCCCGCGCTCGGGACGAATGTCCTTGATGTCCCCGCGATCCGCGCGGCTCAGCCGCGCAGAAGTTTGGGCATCGCGATCGGTTCTTTGGAAGCGCCGAGACCCTTCTGATTGAATACCGAGACAGCCTGCGACAGTTTCGCGAGATCGCCGCCTTCTTCCATCGTCATCTCATGCTCCACCCAGTTCGACAGCGGGATATTGCGGAAGAACAGGCGTTCCTGGAGCACCATCGACTTCTTGTTGACGAATAGGGACTTGGACTCTTTCATGTAGTGGCGCTCTTCGACCCGGAAGTCGGCCAGGAACGTGTCAAAGCTTCGTGTCCTTTCGGTAAGCCTGCGTAAGCCGGTTCCGATCAAGATTTCTTTTGTTCCAGCAGGCGGCGTACCGATGTCCGTCCGATACCAAGCTGTCGCGCAATCTCCGATTTGCT
>VFZQ01001284.1 GCA_016871135.1 Acidobacteriota bacterium
CGCAAACGCGTAAACTCTTCGAAGTGTGCCGCCGCCGCGGCGTACCGATTTTCACCTTCATGAACAAGTGTGATCGTCCGACGAAGGACCCGATCGCGCTCCTCGATGAACTTGAAAGCGTGCTCGGAATCGGCGCGTTTCCCGTGAATTGGCCCTTCGGAAACGGCCCCGAGTTCCGCGGCGTGTACGACCGCCTCGACAAGCACCTGCATCTCTTCGAGCGCACGAAGGGCGGCATGCGCGAGGCGCCCGTACAAGTGGTCGGTCTCGATGATCCCGCGATCACTTCACGCATCGACGCCGACATCTACCGCCAAGGACGCGACGAACTCGACATGCTTGAAGGCGCCGGCGTCGAGTTCGATCGCACGCGCGTCCTCGCTGGCGAAATCACGCCAGTCTACTTCGGAAGCGCCGCAAACAACTTCGGCGTGCAACTGCTTCTCGACGGATTCCTTGAGCAATCGGCCGATCCCGGCGCGCGTCGCTCGGGCGAGAAACTCATCGAGCCAAGGGACCCAACCTTCAGCGGATTCGTCTTCAAGATCCAAGCGAACATGGATCCAAAGCACCGCGACCGCATTGCATTCGTGCGCGTTGTCAGCGGGAAGTTCGAGCGCGAAATGACCGTCGTGCATGTGCAGAGCGGGAAGAAGATTCGTCTTTCGAGCGCGCAAAAACTGTTCGGACAAGAACGCGAAACCGTCGAGGAAGGCGAGGCTGGCGATGTGATTGGCATCATCGGCCACGACATCTTGCAGATCGGCGACACGCTTGCCGAAGATCGCACGATTCGCTTCAGTGAGATCCCGCAGTTCACGCCGGAAGTCTTCGCATACCTCACGAATCCGCAGCCAGGCAACTCGAAGAAGTACCGCCTTGGCGTCGATCAACTCCTGAAAGAAGGCGTCGTCCAACAGATGGAAGTTGGCTCTGGCCAAGTCAAAACGCCGATTCTCGCCGCGGTTGGCCCGCTTCAGTTCGAAGTCGTGCAGTACCGCCTGAAGAGCGAGTACGGCGCCGAATCGCGGCTTGAGAAGTCGCGTTGGCAAATCGTACGCTGGTGGCGAAAGACTGGTGTCCCCGCTGACTTCCTGCCTGAGGTTCTCAGCGATTCGACGCACGGCATCGATGCCGCG
>VFZQ01001285.1 GCA_016871135.1 Acidobacteriota bacterium
ATTTGGACAGGCGTGAGTTGAGATACAGTTTTCCGGCGACGATTTTCCATGCATTCGGATCGGCCGGCGCCGTGTAACCGTTGCCTACGGCCCAAGCGCAGTAGCCGCCAAACTGTGGAGCGTATTTGGCCGGATCGGTTACGAATAGATCGCGATTCGCCGCGGACACGAATCGAAAGGTCGCTTTCTTGTAATTATGCTCGAACTCGGGTTTGCCTTTGGCCGGTGCGCCTTGCGTAAAGTAGGCCACCGGATCGTAGCCGCGGATTGCCACGCCCTTGCCATCGGCGAAGACCGGCGACACCGGGTCTTTCGCCAGCGCGGCGGCGCCAAGCATCAAGAAAATTCTTCGACACATTTTATCTTCCTCTTGTTATTCGCGGACCGTGAGGGTCGCGCTGGTTTCCGCTTCGCCGATGCGAAGGACCGCGGCGATCGTCGCGCCCGCGACACCCTCCGGAATCCGCGCATTGATCTGCAGCACGCCCGCGGTTCCCGGGGCAAGGCCGGCGAACAAAATCTCCGCGCGCTGCCCGGCGAGCCTCAATTCGACCGGCGCGATTGGCGGTGCGAACGGTTCGCCGGCCAGTTCGCCAGTCGCGGCCGGGGGATTCGTCTGGCCCGCTCCTGTTACGAACAGGGTGATGACATCAGCTGTCTTGATCGCGGAAGCGTGCAGTCCCGGCGCGGTCGGCGCGATTGGGATCGGCTGGGGATCCGTGGCGCGTCCATTCACGCTGACCGCCAGTTGTGCCATGCCAGGCTGAATCTCGTACGGGACCTGAAAATTCAGTTGTCTCGATTGCGCATAGAGCACCGGCGCCGCGACGCCGGAGACCACTACCGACACGCCACCCAACTGGGTCGTCAGCCGGCCCGCGGCCGCCACACCTGTTTCCGGGCCCAGGCCGGCGCCGTACAACGTAACCAGGGAACCCGGCGCCACCGCTTCCTGTCGCTGCGAAAACGCATTCACCAGCGGCGGCCGCGCGACTCCCAGTGCGACCAGCTCATCGGTCTTGCGACCGTCCTTTGAGCCCCCGAAGAAGAACACCGTTTCGATGCCGCGTGCATACGCGCCTTGCAATCGCAGCCGGGGCGAAGGCGCACTCGGAAACGAAACGCTCGACCACTGCGA
>VFZQ01001286.1 GCA_016871135.1 Acidobacteriota bacterium
AACCGAGTCCGGCCTCGGCTGGCAACATGCGAATACACAAGGGCTGGCCGCGGTCTCCGAAGAAGCGCTCGGCCGGTTGACACGCGCCGAGTCGCTGTTTCGGCAGTCCCTGGAACCCATGCGCTCCCACGGCAACCGGGAGGGCGCGAGTTGGCTGTTAACGCGGCTCGGCCTTCTGGAGCTAGAGCGTGGCCGGACCGCCGAATCGGCCCGCTACCTTGACGAAGCGCTCACTCTAGCCGGCGGCTTGCCGAATCGCGAAATCGAAGCGATGGCGGTAACGGCACAAGCGCGGCTGGCAAGAAAGAGAGGGGATCGCGCGGGCGCGAAAAAGCTGGCGGAGCGCGCGATCGAAATCGTCGAGAGCATCCGGGCGCGGGTCGAAAGCAAGGAATTGCGCGCTACGTTCCTCGCCACACGCGCCGACTGGTTTGAATTCTACGTCGCACTGCTCGCCGAAGACAATGACGCCGGCGCCGCCTACCGCGCGGCCGAGCGCTCCCGCGCGAGAAGCTTGGTCGAGATGCTGATCGAGCGTGAGGGCAAGGCCGAAATGCGTTCCCCCGAAGAACCGCGGCTGGACGCCTCGACCGCGCTCGTCGAGTATTTCATAGGGCCCTATGGCGCGTGGGTATTCGTCAAGTCCGACGCGGGCGTACAAATGCGGCGCATCGCTTCGGCGAGCGCATTCGTAGCGCGCGTGCGGGAGATCCGGGCGCTAATGGAGAAACCCGGCCGCGCGCAATGGGCCGCCTTCGCACGGGCTTCGCACGAGCTCTATCAGATGTGTCTCGCCCCGATCGAGGGCATGATCGCGGCGAAGAAGAATCTCGTCGTCGTCGCCGACGGTCCGCTCCACTTCGTTCCCTTCGACGCTCTCTTGACTCTGGCGCCCGGCGCCGGCAAGCCGGCCTTCGCTCTCCGCAGATGGAACATCGTCTACGCGCCCTCGGCCTCGGCGTTCGCGGCCATGCAAAGAAAGAGGGCGGGAACCGCCGAAATCGAGTGGGTCGCTTTCGGCAATCCGGAAGGCGACTTGCCCGGCGCCGGAGAAGAAGTAGGACAGATCGCGCGGTTGTTCTCCGCGAAGCGGACCGAAGTTTTTCTTGGACGGCGCGTAACGAAACAATCCGTGCTC
>VFZQ01001287.1 GCA_016871135.1 Acidobacteriota bacterium
AAGTTGGAAACTCGACAAACCCGAGATTGCCCAAGGCCAGACCGCGACGCTTACGGTTTCCTACCTGCCGCCCGACAAACGCGCCAAACCCGCTTTGCGCGGCGCGCTTTCGATTGAGCCCTTTGGACAAACTGTTCAAATCCCGGTCGAGTTCGATATCCCTGACGAAGTAAAGAAGCAGCTTCCGAAGGCCAACTAGCCGAGCCACTTTGGCCCTCCGATTGCTGAAGTCTCGTCGGAGGTAATTTTGTTTAGAGTGACAAACACGGCTCTGCCGCGCGTTCCCGAACGCGCCCCGGAGCGGCAGAACATCGGCAGAGGCGCAACTCGCGAATTCGCCCCCCGATCAATTCCTTTTGAAGAATCCCGCGCTTCGGCTGGCGATGTCGTCCGAATCGGGCGGCAAGATGTTGGCAGCCAGCCGCCAGTCGTCTCGTTTTCGCCACCCAGTCCGGCGCCCCCGCCGGCGGCTTCGGCGCCGCATCCTGGAATGGCCCGTCTCAATGATGCTCTCCATTCGACTGGCATGAGTACGGCGGGGCTTGATATCCGTTACGAGGAGGAGCATGTCGGTTATCCGGGCGGATCGTATGTGAACCGGAACATCGTGGTTTCAAACGGGTCGAAGACCGAGCGCTTCTCGGCCGACCTGACCGAGCGTAATCCGATGGTCACCGCGGCCGAATTGCAGCGGTACTTCAACGTCTCGGCGAGCCTACTGCCCGGCGGCGTCATCCGGCAAGTCTAAAAACGCCGGGGCCGGACGAACCGTCCGGCCCCGGCCATCTTATTTTGACTACACCCCGAGTTTTCGAGCGATCGCTTCCAGAATCGCCCGGTCTTCTTCGGTGAAGCCGCGGTCGGCTTCCAGCGTACCTTTGATCCGGACCGCAACGACTCCGGGGAAGGGAATGAACAACTCCTCGTCGCCATTCAAGCCGCGCAACGGCGGCGGTACTTCCTGTACATCCGAACCCGGGACATTGGCGACGCCAATACCCTTGGGCGGAATATTCACCGCGCCGGCCTCGTCTTTGGAAAGCACGAGGACGTCGAACACCGGCTTGCCGTCGGTGCCGAGAAGCGGCGCGCCGTTGGCCGCGTACGAAATGACATTGTCGTACACGACGGTTCGGCG
>VFZQ01001288.1 GCA_016871135.1 Acidobacteriota bacterium
GTTTTTCACGAAAATACTACTATGTTAGAAGTGAGCGAACGACAACTCGCCACGGTGCGGCGCATCGCGGCGGTCGATCCGATTCCCGGCGCGGACGCGATCGAAGTGGCCATTGTCACTGGCTGGAAGGTAGTCATCAAGAAGGGTGAGTTCGTCCCCGGCGATCTTGCCGTCTATTGCGAAATCGACTCGTTTCTCCCCATTCGTCCCGAGTACGAGTTCCTCCGCAAATCAAGCCTCCGCCGCATGGGCGGACTCGAAGGATTCCGCCTCAAGACGATTCGTCTCCGCGGCCAAGTCAGCCAAGGCCTGCTGATCCCCGCGCCCGCCGATGCCGCCGAAGGCGACGACGTCACCGCGCAACTCGGCATCATCAAATACGAGCCGCCAATCCCAGCCAGCCTCGCCGGTCGTGTCCGAGGCCCCTGGCCGCCTGTTCCCAAGACCGACGAAGAGCGCATTCAAAATCTGCCCGAGATGCTGGCGTCGGAACACAGCTTCTACGTCACGGAAAAGCTCGACGGCTCAAGCGCGACCTACGTTCTCAACCGCGAGAACTTCTTCGTCTGTTCGCGAAACTTGAACCTCGTCGAAGACGCGGAGAACACCTTCTGGCGCATCGCCCGCGAACTGAACCTCGAAGAAAAAATGCGCGCGCACGGCGGCAACTTCGCCGTGCAAGGCGAACTGATCGGACCCGGCGTACAAGGCAATCGGTACAAGCTGGCCAAGAACGAAGTCCGGCTCTACTCGGCCTTCAACGTCGATACGCACGAATACCTGCCCTGGGAAACTCTAACGTCCCTCGCCAAGGAACTCGGAATGGAAACCGTTCCTCTTATCCGCCAAGGCGCAACGGTGAAAAACTTCGGCACAATCGAAGAGTTCCTCGCCGATGCCGACGGCCCCTCCGCCATCGGCGGTGCCCCTCGCGAAGGCCTCGTTTGGCGTGCAGAAAACACCGGTGCAAAAATCGGCTTCAAAGCCATCTCCAACGCTTTCCTGCTCGCCACCGACAGCTAAGCTACCCTGGAGTGAGTGCCCCCAAAGCCCGAACTGATGTCCCCCGCCGGCTACTGGCCGCAACTGCATGCCGCCATCGACGCCGGCGCCGACGCCTGCTACTTCGGACTC
>VFZQ01001289.1 GCA_016871135.1 Acidobacteriota bacterium
AACTGGCTCGAAAGTGCCTGCGTCTACCGCGATGCGTTGAACGACTTCACGCGCTTCGCCGTCTGGTCATCGCCGATCAGAAACCGGAAGCCCTGGCGCAAGCGTTCATCGGCGGTACTGGCGCCTGAAATCGTGCCGCACGGGACATTGGCCTTCTTGCACGCCTGCAACACTTTCTGAAAGGCGGCTTCGACGTCGGCAGGCAACCCGCCCCCGGCAGGCATGCTCAAGTGCCCGTAGTTAACCGACATGTCGCCGGGGCCCAGGAACACGGCGCTGACTCCCTTGACTTGCAGAATCTTCTCGATGTTTTCGACTCCGGCCCGGCTTTCGATCATCGGGATGACGAGCATCTCGGCGTCTGCCGCCAGGGGCCAGACTTCGGCGCGTTGAAAGTATTCCGTGCGGCCCAACCCCCAGTAACGCATCGCCACCTGCGGACCCACGCCCCGAACACCGAACGGAAGTCCCCGTTCGCGGTCATAAGACCGCGGATAGCGCGCGGCGGCGACAGTCGCCTCCATCTCCTCGGCCGTATCGATGTGCGGAGCGACGATCCCGTAGGCGCCGAGATCGAGCGCCTGCTTGGTCATGAATCGGGTCCGCTCGGCGGCATCGGCGGGAATGCGGATGAGTGGAACCACTTTGGGCTGCAGGTTGCCACGGCGGGCGATGTCGGCACGATCGAGCAAGCCTTGCAACATGATCCGCACGGCTTGATAGTCGGTCGGGCGGTGTTCCAGGTCGAAGACTATGAAATCGAGTTCGGTGTTTACAAACTGCTCGATGAAGTCGAGTCCCTCGCCCCGAATCAGGCCGCCGGAAGCAGCTTTGCCACTTTGAAACAGTTCGACCACTTTGTTCAGTGGCTGGCCCTTGGTCTGCGCGGTCGAAACCGTCCCGGCCCCTAGGATTGAAAGAAGAATCGTTGCTCGTGTGGTTGTCAACATTTCAGCTTCGGAAGTTTATCACATTTCTACTCCGCCTTGACACGTTTCTACACACTTTTGTCGCGGCCACGTGAAAAGTTCCTAATCGAGCCAAGTAGAAAGTTCCTCTTGACAGCCTTTAATGGCAGAAGGATGGAACGAATAGCGATGAGCCAGAGGGAGCGAGACGAACTGCACTGGTTAA
>VFZQ01001290.1 GCA_016871135.1 Acidobacteriota bacterium
GAGCTCGCTTCCGTCTCTTCGACTACTGCGATTCTGCTAAAACTGAAACTAGCTGTCCACTGCTTTTTTGCATGGGCCGCCAACTGTGTCTAAACTTTTGTCTCACGGTTGGGGACAAGCTCAAGCAACAGCTTGTGGCCGGTTCGACCGCATCTGCGAGTTAGTGAACGCGCGCCGCCCGCTCGATGCCGAAGAGTGTCTCGGCTATCTGAGTGATGACGGCGTTCGAATGACGATCACGATGCAGCAGATGGTGCTTCAAGCCGCGACAGGGATGGCGGTGGTGCGATAGCGACGCAGAACACGAAACGCAATCCGAGCGGTACGCTGCGCGGGAAGCTACGGTAGCAATTGTCATCGAGGACTTGACCGAGGCCGCGAACATTGGCGCCGCCGGTTCGTGGGATGGTGCGGATGCGGTGGGAATCTGGTGCGACTACCGTTGCGGTTGCGCGCCGGAACGATCGGGCGTCGGGATTGAAAGCGCGACGCATCACGAGAACCGGCCCCCACCCTGGACGTGAGTCTCACTGCCACGAATGTCCGAGGGTGAGTCTCTCGAACGCTACCAGGATTGTAAGCACAACGTCATCCGACGGCGAACAGGCGATGCACGACGCGCCACGATCTCCAAAAGATGCGTAAAGAGAGCTCTCGGCGCTGAGTCCGTAACTCCGAAGGGACATCTCACGAGTCTCATAGGTGTAGTGGCCGCGATCCACCGAATACGTAATGTCAATCAATTCGACGCCCACGCTTGCGGTTCCCCAGCGTTTGGCGTCCGAAACAGGATTAACTACCGAGTAGGGCGGTAGATTGAACGCCTTGGCCGCGGCGCGGGCGAATTCAACTACGTCAGTGTGCGGCGGGTATCCGATGCGGCCGCTGTTGAAGGTCTCGCAAGGCATCGACTTCGAGTATAGGGCAGCGCTGCGTCCCCGAAACAGGCCGAGCGGAGCGCCGCATTCCGCTGGTTATCTGGCGACAGCCCGCATCCGGTTATTGCGCGCGCCGTGTTCGACTTCCGCCAAGCCGAGCAGTTCCAACACGGGCGGAACATAGTTGGCGAAACGTCCGCGGTAGCCCTTTCGAAGGCCGTAATAGCCGCCCACCGGATTCGAGGCGCTTCGCG
>VFZQ01001291.1 GCA_016871135.1 Acidobacteriota bacterium
GCTCAAGTCCGAGCCGAACGTAGGTCGGGCAAGCCGCGCGGGCGCGCGAGCGGGCGCTCGGCAGATGACGCGTGGATCGAAGAGTTTCCGGAAGCGCTCGCATATACCTACGAAGGCGATGAGACGATCAATAGCCGTAAAGCGTGGGTGTTGCGCTGCGAACCGCGGCCCGGCTACAAGCCCAAGAACATGCGCGCCAAGGTGTTCGAAAAGATGCGAGGCAAGGTGTGGATCGATCAGACGGAAAAAGATCTGGTGCGCGTCGACGCGGAGATGTTCGATTCCGTCAGCGTGGGCTTCGGTGTACTCGGAAAAATCGACAAGGGCACACGCTTCAATCTGGAGCGCATCCGGACATCCGAAGGGGTCTGGTTGACAGCGAAGACCAACGTGCGATTCGCGGTTCGTATCATGTTGTTCAAGTACCTGTTCAACGAGATCGTCAGCGAGACGTTTGATTACCGGTTGTTGCGCAGTCGCTAATTCGCGACAACGTGAACGAGTTTGATCACACTCGGCGGCGGCGTCATAACGTTCGACGGCGCCTCGGCGAGCGGCCGGCGCTCGATGAGAGGCGACAGTTGCGCGCGTTCCAAGCGGCCGATCGACGAAGCCGCGCTCTCGAAGTGCGCGCGCGAGGCGTTTACCGAACCGGCGATAATCTTGTTGCCCAGGATCATCTCGAGGTAGGGAATCTCGACAGATGCCGCACGAGCGCCAAGGATGATCTGCACGCCGCAGTTATTCAAACAGCGCAGCGACGCGGCTGCGACGGACGCGACGCCGCAGGCTTCGACGATCACGTCGGCGCGCAGGCCGTCGAACGACTGCGTGTAACGAACGCCGAACGAGGTCAGTAGTTCCGCGCGCGCGGAGCCGGCCGGTTCGGTGGACATCACGGTTAGGTCGAACCCGCGCAGCAGCCCGGCCCACGCGCACAGAATGCCGATCGTTCCGGCGCCGAGGATCAGAACCGAGCGCGGCTCGCCTTGGTGCAGCTTCGACACGACGTCGAACGTTTTTTCCGCGACGCTCATCGGTTCGACCAACACACCGACATCGGCGAGGCTCGCGTCGATTGGGATCAGATCGCGCGCGGCGTCGACGGTGAACTCCGCGAAGTAGCCGTGG
>VFZQ01001292.1 GCA_016871135.1 Acidobacteriota bacterium
ACAAACTGATGACCAGCGCGCCGATGATGACGCCCATGATCAGAATAATCAACGGCTCGAACAGCGATGTGAAGCGGCGGATGGCGGCCTTGGTGTCAGCCTCGTAGACATCGGCCATGCGTAAAAACATGGTGTCGAGTTTGCCCGTCTCCTCGCCCACGCTGAGCAAGTGCGCGGCCAGCGGCGGGAACATGTTCGTTTTGCGAAGCGGCGTCGATATGCCTTCGCCGCGCTTCACGCCCATCGACACCGCCTCCAATGCGCCCGCCATTCGGCGGTTATTCAGAATGGCGCCGGCGATTCCCAGCGACTGCACCAGGGGCACCGAATTGGCGATGAGAGTGCCCATCGCGCGCGCGAACCGAGCCGTTTCGGCTTTGCGCAGCGCATCTCCCAACAACGGGATCTTCAGCCGGAAGCCATCCCACCACAGGCGGCCTTCGCGCGTGCGGATATAGGCTTGAAACGCGACCGCGCCCACGATCAAAGCGCCGATCAAAAACGGCCCGTACGTCTGCGTTGCGTGGCTGGCTTCGATCATCATTTTGGTCGGCAGCGGCATCGGGATATTGCCCTGCTCGAACACCTGCGCAAACCGCGGCACGACGAAGTTCATCAGCACGAACACCGACCCAACGCCGACCAGCGACAACAACGCCGGATACACCATTGAGCTGATGATGTAGCTGCGCAACTCATCGCGCGTTTTCTCAAATTCCGCCAGCCGTTCGAAGATGACGCCCAGCGAGCCCGATGCCTCGCCCGCGCGCACCATGTTGACGTACAGATCGCCGAAATACTCCGGGTGCGTGGCCAGCGAATCGGCCAGCGAACGGCCGCCCTTCAGTACACGCAGCACGTCGAGAACCACCATGCGGAACTGCGGCTTCTCGGTAAGCTCGGTGGAGATCTGCAGCGCGCGGTCGACTGTAATGCCCGAGTTCAACAGGGTCGTCAGTTCGGTCGTGAAGAACAACACGTCCTTCTTCCGCGATCCGCCGAAATCGGGCATCTTAAACTCGAGGCCCTTCTGCGCTTCGAGGCCGACATATACCGGCGTCAGTCCCTGTTTCCGCAGCTCCCGCGCGATTTCCTTGTCGTTCTCGCCGTTCAGGGTGCCGGTGCGGACC
>VFZQ01001293.1 GCA_016871135.1 Acidobacteriota bacterium
GGCACAACGTCGATCGATGGGAAGCGGCCCTGAAGGATTATGCCGCCGCGCTGAAGCTCGATCCGACGATGGGGCTGGCGGCGGTCAATCGAGGATGGCTGTTCATCACGATGGAGGACTATGCCACCGCTGAGGCGGAACTTAACGCGGGGCTAAAGATTGATCCGGAAATTGGCTCGGGATACGAGGGTCGCGGCGTCGCCCGGCGCGAGCAGGGGCGGCCCGTCGAGGCAATCGCCGACTTTACCGAAGCGGTGCGGCGTATGCCGGACGACGCCCACCTCTATTTTCGCCGCGCGATCGCCCATCGGCAGAACGACGACCTCAACGCCGCGCTGTCCGACCTCAACCGGTGTATTGCGATCGATCCGAATACGGCAAACAACTTCGGCAGCCGCGGGCAGGTCCATCGGCTGCTGAAAAACTATAAGGAAGCGATCGCCGACTTCGACACGGCGTCGAAGCTCGATCCGCGCGGCGCAAACTGGTGGTACGAAGCGGCGCGCGTGTTTTACGATCAAGAGCTGTATGCCGCGGCGGTCAACCTGGGCAGCATCGCGATTCAGCTCGACAACACACAACCGTTCTATTTCAACGATCGCGCCCTGGCGCACTACAAGCAAAAGAGGTACACCGAAGCGATGGCCGACTATCACGCGGCTTTCAAGCTGAACCCGAAGGGAGCGCACTACGCCGAAAAAATTGGCGATTGCCTGTGGTATCTCGACCGGGTCCGCGAATCGTGGGACTACTACAATCTGGCGATCCAAATCGATCCGCAGAACGCGACTGCGTGGCGCAGCCGCGGCGATGTCTATAAGGCGCTGGGCAATCCAGCGTCGGCCCAGCGCGACTATGACAAGGCGAATGAACTGGAAGGCAAGTAGCGGCCGCGATCGATGGCGCGGTCAGTTGGCCTTTGTCAGCGCGACGCGAATCCGCGCGATGTACCCGAGTGCTTCGTGAGCACGTCTCGAATCGGTCTCTCTCGCTTCCCACCAGTAGCGGCGGCAGTGAGCCATGCAGGCGACTTTGATCACCGAACCTTTCGAATAGACTTGGTCGTAGCCGCTGAAGGCATCGGCTTGAAGGTAGCCCGTGTAGCCTTCCAGGAATCGAGACGGATTG
>VFZQ01001294.1 GCA_016871135.1 Acidobacteriota bacterium
GAAACCTGTGCCAATGATTGCGGTGCGTATGCGTGCCATTCCGTCTACTTTATCACCGGAAACCCGGTAGACTGAAGACGACGGATGATTGTACGAGTCCGCGTCGGCACAGGACCGAAGCTCAGTTCGGTCACCCACGAATACCACGTTGCGAAACAGACCCGGAGGCTGGCGCTCGCCACGTCGATGGTCATGACGCCGGCGTCGTTGCTCGCTTTCGCGCTTGGTAGTTGGCGATTGGCCGCGGACTTGAATTGGACCGATCGCTTCGTCATCGCCAGCGGCGCGCTTTCGCACTGGCAGGTGTGGATCGCCATCGCGTTTCTGCTTCAGGTTGTTGCGTCCCTTCTTGGCAGGTACTCCGAGGACGATCGTACTCGGTAAAGATCTGACCAGTTTCTCTGCCCGTTCGCGCGATAAGGATTGAAGGCGTTCGCACTGCAACCCGCGGAATAGACGCCGCATCCAAATGGATAGGGGAAGTAGAAACACTATGAGCAGGAAAGTTCTTGTCCGGCAGGCGGAAGCGACGGCGCACGATTTGGCGGCGGCGATGGGTTCGATGCTCGCGCCGATGGCCGTGATGGCCTTGACGATGGGGCTTTGGGCATTGTTGGCGCAGGTGGCGATGGCCGCGTCGTTTCCCATTCAGCAAGGCGCACTGGCCGATTGGCGCGTGTGGATGGCGATCGCCGGCGCCGTCGAACTGATCGCGTGGCAGGTCCGTTCGCGGATGTAACCCGCGCGCGACGCGCCGTTACGATATCCTGAGTCAGGGCGATGGGATCACCGTTTCGCAGTTCTTCGTTTGGGTCCTCCTCGGGCTACTTACCGCTCGGAGTGAAATGGCTGTTGATATTGAACACGGCCATTTTTCTGATCCAGTTCGCGCTCTATCATGGTTTCGGCATCGGCCTGAATTTCTTGAAGCTGACGCCGGAGCAAACGGTTCGCGGCTTTGTGTGGCAGCCGCTGACGTATTTGTTTCTGCACTCGGCGGTAGACGTTTCCCATGTGTTGTGGAACATGGTTTCGCTCTTTTTCATGGGACCGATGCTCGAGGGCAGTTGGGGCCGCACGACGTTTCTGAAGTACTACGTTTACTGTGGCGCAGGCGCG
>VFZQ01001295.1 GCA_016871135.1 Acidobacteriota bacterium
CGCCCGTCTTCAAAATCGAGTCGACTTTCGTATTCGCCATGCCACTCGATATCTGCGCAAACTTGACCGAAAATGTGCCACCGAAGCCGCAACACTCTTCGGCCGTATCCATTTCCACCAGTTCGAGATCCTTCACCTTGCGCAGCAGTCGCCGCGGAATGTCTTTCATACCGAGTTCGCGCAGCGCGTGGCACGAGTCGTGGTACGTGACCCGCTGCGGAAAGCGCGCGCCGACATCGTCGGTCTGGGCCACGTTGAGCAAAAAGGTGGAGAACTCGTGCACGCGCGGCTCCAAAGCGTGAACTCGTTCGAGCATCTTCTTGTCGCCCGCGAAGATATCGGGAAAGTGGTGCGAGATCATCGACGTGCAACTGCCCGAGGGTACAACGATGTGTTCCGCCCCGTCGAAAACGTCGAGAAAATGGCGCGCGACGGCCCTCGCTTCGTCATGGAATCCGCTGTTGAACGCCGGCTGGCCACAGCAGGTTTGCTCCTTGCGAAACTCAACGTCGTAGCCGAGCCGCTCAAGCACCTCCACCATTGCCACGCCAGCCTTTGGAAACAACTGATCCACGATACACGTCACGAAAATCGACACGCGGCCGGGCATGAACACCGATTGTATCACCGGGGCGATTTGCCTCTGAGCTATAAAAACCAAACGGCGCGAACCAAGACGAGTGGTCCCAACTCTGGAAATCGCTCCGGCGCGAGATTAGCCACTTGCAATCGAAAGAACGGCTTGTCGTCTCAGCGGCTGACGTTTACTTGCATCAAGCCTTCTTGAGCAGTAAATAAAGCGTCGCCGTCGACGTACCCTCCTCCGTCGTCTGAAACCCGGCCTCTGCGGCCGCCTGTTTCCACCACGTCGCGCCGCGCGTCCCGCCGTGGGTCAGCATCGGGCCATAGGCGAACTTGGCCGAGGCGTCGTTGGCGACCAGAATCAACAGGAAATCACCGCCCGGTTTGACGACGCGGAACGCCTCCGCCAGCGCTTGCTTGGCGCCGTCGCGGCCGACATGATCGACTGCGTACGCGCTGACGAGCGCATCGAAGCTCCCCGTATCGAAGGGCAGTTTACGCATGTCGGCCGTGGCGATTGTCGCGCGATCGGCAAC
>VFZQ01001296.1 GCA_016871135.1 Acidobacteriota bacterium
GCACGCCTGCAGGGTTGCCCATATCCCAGTTTACACCGGACGCTTGAAAGTCGTCTCTATATTATGCGGGACTCAATAGGATCTTGTCGATGCTAAGTGGGTTGCTCCGCTTCATATAAGATCTTTGCGGCCTTTACCCAATCCAACCGTTCCGGATCTCCCTCCAACTTCAAGGCTTCAAACAACTCCTTCGCTGAATGAATGCCTAGCTGCCGGTAGCTCTCCAGTTGCGATTCACTGAAGAACTGATCACCCGTCGATTGCTGCGGGAACTCCTTGTTCTGGAACTTGTACTGCTTCACGTCGTAAGGCTCGCGGCCGGTGTATGACGACTTCAAGTAGAGAATGTAGCCAGGCTCCTTATCGTCTTTGTAAGTGATCTCGCCCACTGCCCAATGACGCGGATTATCCTTGCCTGCTTTCTTGGGACGGATCTTGGACACATCGATCTTGATCTCCGCACCGAAGTCGATGCGGCACTTGCGGATCGCGCCGCCAAGGGACTCGAAAAAGTAGTCGTTGTCCTGCTCGCCGTCGCCGACAATAATGAGCCGGCACTTCCGCCGCACGAGTTCGTAGAGCCCGAGGTTCTCAAAATGCCCGCCGTCGGAGAGATTCACATAGGCGTCGTCGGTATCGGCGGTGCCGAAGAGTTCGAAGATCACGTAGGCGATATTGAACCGCCTCTTCATCACGCCCGCGAAACAGCGAAGTCTGGACGGAACGCCGACCCACCACCCGAGGCGCACGTTGAAAAACGTCAGCAGGAACGCTACGGTCGGCGAAGTGTGGAAACCCATGTTCGGATTCGCCGCGGCGCCAGAGATCGCGACCAGACTGCCCAGGGTCACATCGCCTTCGGCAGTGCCGGTCGAGATCTTCGAAATCGCCATGCCTCCCGTGCTCTCCGAGTACGCGTAGAACGGCGTGAAGAACAGAGACTCCGCGCGGCGCTCGGAGAGACCGGCGTCGGCGCCTCCGACCGCGTTTAATGCGGTGTTGATGATCGGTATTGGCGTTTGATGGGCGAGGTCCGGTTGATCGGGCAATTTCTTGTTCAGGTAGGCCGCAACGATGCCCATTTGGATATCGTCCTCGTCGTCGAAGCCGGTGAG
>VFZQ01001297.1 GCA_016871135.1 Acidobacteriota bacterium
GACGAAGCAGTCCGTGTACTGGTGTGTGTCGACTCCAATGATCGCCTGTGTGTTCTCGGCAAGCCAGAACTCACCAGCAGTCCCCTGATGACGGAGTTGTTCGGAACCATGTGGCTCCGTCACTTCCTAAACCGGTGACTCAAACTTTCCGCAAGCGAGTCACCCGGCCCACCTCAACCCACTCGGCGACGAGGATATCGCCATTGGCGGCGAAACACGCCGCGTGCGGCGCGATAAACTTGCCTGGCGTGAACTTATCACGGTCGAGCGTACGAAGGGCTTCGTAGGTTTTGCCGTCCGGTTGCATGCCGTCGCCAAGTTGCACGATCGGTTTATTGTTGCGGTCGAAGATCGTGACCACCGCTTTGAGGTCGGGCATCAGGCAGAGGTCACCTTTGTAATCGAACGTGCTCGGCCAGCGGACGCCGTCCTTAATTGCGTGCATCGTGCGCCCGTCGAGCGAGAAGTATTGCACGCGCGAGTTTGCGCCTCGTTCGCCGATGGCCAGCATTGGCGCGCCGTTGCGCGTGTCGATGCCGACGGCGTGCGGCCAAATCGTCGACCCCGCGCCGGTCTCGACCTTCGGATCGCGGTTCATCAACTCGCGCGAGCCGCCGAAGGTGCGGATGTAGTTCGTGTTGGCGTCATAGTGGTGAATGTAAAACTTGCCGTAACCGTCGGCGATATAGATGTCGCCGTTAGGGGCGACGGCGAGCGTTGAAGGCTTGTACTCACGCGCGGAGGCGTAGAGACCGGTCATCGTGGGCGCGTGCAGAATCCAAACGTTTTCGCCGTCCAGCGTTGTTTTGCGCACGAAGCCGCTGGAGTTGTCGCAGATGTAGAGAAACTCCTGCGAGCCTTCCTTGCGGATGACGAGACCGTGCGCGCCGCCTCGCATGTCCGCTCCCCAACTCTTGATGAATTTGCCCTGCGCGTCAAAGATCGCGATGGCGTGGGGTGACTCGCTCGTCTTGTGCACCGTGTGGGCGACAATGATGCGCCCCTGCTCATCGACGACAATCCCGTGCGTATTGCCGAACTTCAATTGCGGCGGCAGTTGGAGAAAGTCGTGATGGACTTCGTAGGTGTGCGCGCCGTGTCCGGTGACCGGAAG
>VFZQ01001298.1 GCA_016871135.1 Acidobacteriota bacterium
GCCGCCGACGTAGTTGGGACGCTGCGATCCGGCAAAACCGTTTCCGCGGACATCATTGCCGGTTGTAATATTCACGGCGCGGCCCGAGCGGATGCGTGTAATGTTCTGAATCGACCAACCGCTTACCAGTTTGTTAGCGGCCGAGCCCTGCCACAGCGTGCGGCCCGGCAAATCATAGGCGAGGGCCCAAGTGAGTTGGTGGCGGATGTCGGTGTTCGCAACGGCGCGCGAGGCGGCGATGTTTTCGAAGTCCATCACATCCGGGTTGTTGCCAGTGCAGCAATCGTCACCGCCGTAGGTGAGGCTTTTGCTGAAAGTGTAAAAAACGTCGGACGTCAGGCGCTTCAACCGGCGACCCTTGAGCTCCAGTTGGAGGGCGTTGTAGTTGCGGCGGCCGCTTGATTCGACATAGAGAATTTCGCCGATGATGGGGTTGGGACGCCGGCGCAGGACGGGGTCAATGAGGTTCAGCGTGCGTGAGTTCTGCGCCTTTGAGTTGTTGTTGCCGATGTAGCCCACCTGCAAGACGAGGTTGTTGTTGAGTTGCTGTTGCAGGGTGAGGTTCCACATGATTGAGTAGTTATCGCGCATCCTGGGATCGATGATGCGGCGGCCGACGATGGCCGGCGCAAGACCGAGGGCAACGGCGTCGTTGGGGTTGTCAACTGCCTGGCGGATTGCGCCGGTCAACGGAAAGGCCAAGCCGGGTACATCCAGGGGTGTGGCATTGTTGGCGAAGGGCAATCTCGGGTCGATGGTGGCCGTGTCGAAAATGAAATAGGGAATGATAGGCGAGCTGTAGATACCGCCGCCAGCGCGGAGTACGGTCTTCTGGTTGCCGCGCGTATCCCACGCCAGTCCCACCCGGGGATTGAAGTTGTTGCGGTCGGGTGAGTAGATGGCTTCGCCGCGCCCGCGGAACGGGCCGAACGGATCGCTCTGGACGTTGAAAAGGCGCCCTTCGCGTTCGCGAATCACGGTGTAGTACTCGTAGCGGACTCCCAGGTTGAGCATCAGGCGTGGTTTAAGCTGAATGTCGTCCTGGAAGAAGAACCCGTTCTGCAACTGGCGCTGCTCGGTTCCGATGGTGCCAAAGATGATGCGTACATTGT
>VFZQ01001299.1 GCA_016871135.1 Acidobacteriota bacterium
ATGTCGGCGGTTGCCAGTCCGGGACGGCGGGCGATGTTGCGGCCCGCGTTGCCGAAGGGCCGGCTTGGATCGGTCGGCAGAAGAACCTTGGCCGGATCGATCCAGAAATCGTGGTTGCGTTGCCCTTCGGGCGCCATGATGTCGCCGGTCACGTTTGGCCGGTAACTGATGCCGCCGCGCCAATCGGGAAGCGTCTGCGAAACCTGGAAGGCCGCGGCGGGGGTGTAGCTGAGATTGATGGGTTGTCCGCTCCACATGCTGTGAATCCAATTCAACTGCCAGCCGCCGAGGAGGTAGTCGGCCGCGAGCGGAATGTTGGACGCGTACTTGCGGCCCTTGCCAAACGGCAGTTCGTAGATGACGGCCGTGGTGTTGTTGAGGCGCTGATCGAAATCGGAAGCGGCGCGTTCGGCGGCGAGAGCGTAAAAGCTCTGCGGGCTCGAACGGCCGCCCGAACCACCTTGCGCTTCGAGGGCTTGTCCGGTGGTGTCGATCGCTTTGGAGTAGACGAACGAATTGAGGAAGCTGAAGCCGTTGGTGAATTTGCGTTCGAAGCGGGCTTGCAGCGCATGATAGTTGGCGCGGGCGGCGGGGAACGTCACCGTGATGGCGCTCCAGTTCGGATTCGGGCGGCGCGCTTGAATCGAGAGATTTTCGCCGGGCCGGTTCGGGCGCGATTCGTTGTAGTCGGCGAAGACGATGAGGTGATTCGAAGTGTTTCCGACATATCCGACATCGATCACGGTGTTGCGCATGATCTCACGCTGCACGGAGAACGACCAGTTCTGCACGTAGCCGGTGGGCGACTCGCGCGGAATGTAGGAGATGTTCGAGAGCAGCGGGTTGAACTTGTCGGGATCGGTGAGACCCGCCGGATAGCCAGCCTGCGTTGGGCGGAACGTCGCGTCGGTTGGCCGTTGCGCGATGGCCGCGATTACGACTTGCGGTCCGTTAATGCCGAGGATGTTGCCGCCGCCGGCGCGATTGAAGTGGATGTAGGAGATGCCGTAGCCGCCGCGAACGACAGTTTTCGGATTCATCGAGTAGGCGAAGCCGAGCCGCGGCGCCCAATTGTTCCGGTCGGGGTTGACCTGCGCGCGATCGGCGATC
>VFZQ01001300.1 GCA_016871135.1 Acidobacteriota bacterium
TGGAACGACCGGCCCGGTGATCGAGCTATTGACGCCGCCGATCGTGACGACAACCTCCAGCCGCTGGCCCTTTTCGTGGAAGCCGGGTACGCGCATATTGAGCTGATACAGCCCGACGTAGCCGGGCACCAAGCCGCTCCAGTCAACGATCACTTCCTCTTGGGCGCGGAAACCGCGCGTCTTGTCGGCGTCCGATTCGACCTTCTTAAAGTACACTTTGACGGCGTCGGTTTCAAACGTGCGATCGGTGGGAGCGGGCGCTCCCGATGCGATCCGCGTAGTCCCTCTGGGATTGCCGAGGCCAACGGCGTACATGACGATCGGCTCATCCCGCTTCGCCGGCCGTTGCGGCGTGATCGGCTCACCGTTGGCCCGAAAGATCAAGGCGCGGTTCGATTCCGGTTCGGTCAGCACCGCCGGCGCGTACTTTGTGACGGTGAGTTGGACCGGCTGGGAAGAAATCTTCCGGTCGATCGACCGGATGATCATCGTATGGCGGCCGACGGCCAGTTCGGTTGGAATCTGCGCGTTGATCTGGCCTGACGAAGCCATCAAAAGCGGAATCGGCGTATTATTCACCGTCACGCAGGTTCCGCCCAGAACCAAGGGCAGCGGCGTCGTGGACGCGACCTGCTCCGACCCGAGGTTTTGTCCAAAAATCGACACCAGCGCGTTCGGCGCCGCCGATGCCGTGAAACTGCCCACGTTGACGATTCCATTGGTCGCGACCGCCGGCCGGCCGGCCGGCGATGGGGGATCGAGCGGCACCACGCTCAGCCCGCTGGTCGAAAGAACGTAAGCGGTCGTCAGCGAACCGTCAACGGCCATGGTCCGGCCGTCGATATTGGCCCGCGCGTTCCCCATGACCGTCGAAAGCGGTCCTTCGAGCACGGGCACCTGCCGCACGGTCAAGCCGGTGTTGATATCGACAAGCTCTATGTTTGGGGAATCGGTAACCGGAGCGTTCGCGTTAGCGCGAATCGGTTGCGTGTAACGGGAGAACTGCGCGCCGGAGGCGGCGAAAACCGCCGAGATCGGCCGCGTTGTCGGAATGTTGGGAACACCCGGCCGAATCGGCAGCCCGCCGCCGCCCGGCGTATTTCCAACG
>VFZQ01001301.1 GCA_016871135.1 Acidobacteriota bacterium
TCGATACCGAAACCACGGGCCTCGCCGGCGGCTCGGGAACGTACGCGTTTCTCATCGGTGTCGGCGCGCTCGACGAGCACGGCTTCAGCCTCAAGCAATACTTTCTCCGCGACTACACCGACGAGCCGAGTCAACTCACCGCCCTCGCCGCCGATCTTGAAAAATACGACGTCCTGGTCACCTACAACGGCCGCGCCTACGATCAACCCCTGCTCGAAACCCGTTTCCGAATGTCGCGCATGAAGCCGCCCTTCGCGCGCATGACCCACCTCGATCTGCTCTACGGCGCCCGCCGCCTCTACAAGTTGCAGCTCGACTCTTGCCGTCTCGTTCATCTCGAAGGCGAAATCCTAGGCGTCGAACGCATTGACGACGTGCCCGGCGCGCTCATTCCCAATCTCTATTTCGACTACCTCCGCACCGGTGCCGCGCATCGTATGGCATCGATCTTCGAACACAACGCCTTCGACATCCTCTCGCTGGCGTGCCTGACCGGTATTATCCCGCGCGCTTTCCACGCTCCGCTCGAAGTCCCGCTCCGCCGGGGCGCGGAAATGGTCGGCCTCGCCCGCTGGCTGCGCGGCGCCGATCGCATCGACGAAGCGATCACCCTCTTCCGCCGCGGCCTCGCCGCCGGTCTCAACGACGAACTCGCCTACCGCACAACATGGGACTGCGCGCTGCTTGAGAAGAAACGCGGCAACGAGGCGGCTTCGGTTGAGTTGTTCACCGAGTTGATCGGCACGCCCAACCCACACCGCGCCGGAGCTTTCGAGGAACTCGCCAAGTACTACGAGCACATCGAAAAGAACTACCTGCTCGCACTCGATCTCACCGAACAAGCCCTCAGCTTCGCGCCCTGCGAACCGCTCCAACGCCGCCGCTCGCGCCTCGAGAAAAAGGCTATTTCCCGCCGGTTGTTGTAGCGCGGGACATCAACTCCTTGATCGAAAGTTTCTCAAACGTCATATCCGCGCGGCTGCCCTCGTAGACAATGCCGATGTGATCGCGGTCGACGCGCGTGATGCTCGGATACCCGCGCCCCCGGCCTTCATCGAGCAGTAACCGCATCTTCTCCGGCCAAGTCGTGCCATCGTCGGTACTGATC
>VFZQ01001302.1 GCA_016871135.1 Acidobacteriota bacterium
CCTTCCGCGCGCTGCTTCCGCGCAAGGCGATGAACGAGCTAATGAAGGTCGCCGCCGAATCGGCCGAAGGAACGATGATGTCGTTCGCGGGCGACGAGAACCACCTATTCTTCCAGATCGGCGACCGCCTGCTGATCGGCCGCAAGCTGACCGGCAATTTCCCCGACTACGAACGCGTCCTGCCGAAAGAACACGCCAATGTCATCGTGCTGGCCAAGGACGTCCTGCGCGGCTCGCTCGAACGCGTCATGCAGTTCTCCGACGAACGTTCCCGCGCCATCAAGTTCCGCGCGGCCGATGGCGAGGTGACCTTACACTCGTCGCTGTCGGAGACCGGCGAATCGGAAGAGACGATTACGGTCGACTACAACGGCGCCAAGGTCGATATCGGCTTCAACGCCCAGTACATTCTCGATTTTCTCCGGGCCATCGACGAGCCCTCAGTGACTTTCCACTTCAAAGATTCCGGCGCGGCCGGCGAACTTCGCCCCGCCGGCGACACCAACCTCAAATACCGGTATGTCGTCATGCCGATGCGGATCTGAAGCGTTACCTAGGAATAAACCACATTGAGCACCTCTAGCAGCAACCCGAACGAATACGGCGCAAGTAGCATCAAAGTTCTCGAGGGTTTAGAAGCAGTCCGTCTGCGCCCCGCCATGTACATCGGCTCGACCGGCGACATGGGCTTGCATCACCTCGTCTACGAAGTCGTCGATAATTCGGTCGACGAATGCATGGCCGGCCATGCGTCGAAGGTCGTTGTCGTCATCCGGTCCGATAATTCCGTGATGGTCGAAGACGACGGCCGCGGTATTCCCGTCGACATCCACGAGGAAGAGGGCGTCTCGGCGGCGCAGGTGGTGCTGACGAAGCTGCACGCCGGCGGCAAGTTCGACTCGAACAGCTACAAGGTTTCGGGTGGTCTCCACGGCGTAGGGGTAAGCTGCGTCAACGCGCTCAGCGAGGCGTTTGAAATCGAAATCTGGCGGCAGGGCTATACCTGGACGCAAGAGTATTCTCGCGGTATTCCGCTCGCGCCGTTGAAGCAAGGCGGCAAGGCGGGCAAGAAGACCGGCACGCGTGTTACGTTCCGTCCCGATC
>VFZQ01001303.1 GCA_016871135.1 Acidobacteriota bacterium
GGGCGCCAGGGAGGTCGAGTACCATTTGCCCGACTCCAACCCGTTTGTGCGGGACCGGCTCGACATTATGAACGGAGCGCTGCGCAGCGCGAGCGGAGAGCACCTTTTGCTGGTCGATCCGCGTTGTAAGGAACTCATCGCCGATCTGGAGCAGGTAACGCTGCAGGGAGGCACGATGCAAATCGACAAGACCAAGGACTCGCGGCGCACGCACTTATCGGACGCGCTCGGGTACTTGATGTGGCAAGAGCGCCAGCGGCGGACCACGAAGTACGGGCCCCAAGGCCAGCGCCTGCTCCATTACTAGAAACTTCTCCTGAGTTGGAATCATTCGAGGCCGCCGGATCAAACCGGCGGCCTCCTATTTTCCGGCCCCGGACAAACCAACGAATGAAGGAAAACGCGGAGAAAGAACGTGATCGAAATCAACACGGAACATCACGAATACCGAATGCGCAAGCAGTTGTGGTCCCAGTATCGCGACCTCTACACCGGCGGCGCGCAATTCAAGGCCAAGGCGGCCAACTATCTGATCCAACGCAGTCGCGAACCGATGGAGGTGTACCAGGAGCGCCTGGCGCGCGCCTTCTACGAAAACTACATCGGTTCGATTTCGGACTGGTACGCGGCCACACTGTTCCGCCGCGAGCCGGTCATCGGCATCGATGGCGACAACGACACCGGCCGGCGCTTCTTCAGCGCCTTCATCGAAGACTGCGACCGCAAAGGCACCAAGCTCAGCGAGTTCTTCCGCAAGCAATTTCTGGAAGCTCTCATCTGCGGCTCCAGCTACACGCTGGTCGACTTCCCTCAACCCGGCGGCCCGGTGCAAACCCGCGCCGACGAGGAAGCGTGCGGCGCCACGCGAGCGTATCTGGTCAGCTACGCGGCCGACGAAGTAATCAACTGGTCGACCGACGAACGCGGCGAATACGACTGGGTGGTGATCCGCACGACGCAACTGCGGCGGCAACGGCTCGAAGATCCCGAGCCGCTCGTGGAAACACACTGGCGCTATTATGATCGCGAAAATTTCCGCACCTACCGGCGCGTCGGCAAACCGGGCTTGTTCGGCGACGCGCGCGACCTTTCGCCGATCGAAG
>VFZQ01001304.1 GCA_016871135.1 Acidobacteriota bacterium
TCGCGGCGTCTCCTTGTTGGTGATGAACGGAATCTTCGCCTCGCGCGCGGGCACGCCAACCGAGCCGACAGCCGTGCCGGCGTAAGGCGCGGGCAGAAACGCCGAGCTGTAGTTGTTCGCTCCGCCGTGGCTTTGCGTCGGGCAGATGGTGACGAAACCGGGCATCGATGAGTTCTCGCTGCCAAGACCGTACGTGACCCACGAGCCCATGCTCGGGCGCACAAAAGTGTCGCTGCCCGTATGCAACTCAAGCAACGCGCCGCCGTGACGAGAGTTCGATCCCCACATCGATTTCACGAAGCAGAGGTCATCGACCATCGTCGCGAGATTGGGAAACAAGTCGCTCACCCAAGCGCCGCTTTGGCCGTATTGTTTGAAGGCCCATGGCGATTGCAACAGATTGAACGTCTCCGCCGAAACTACTTTGCGCTTCGCGAACGGCAGCGGCTTGCCGTGATCGCGCTTCAAGAGCGGCTTCCAATCGAAGGTGTCGACCTGCGACGGACCGCCGTGCATGAACAGAAAAATGACACGCTTGGCTTTCGGCTCGAAGTGCGGCGAGCGCACTGCAAGCGGATTATCGGCCGCGTGCGAGAGTCCCGCGAACGCCAGCGCACCGAACCCGGTGCTCGACACACGCAGAAGGTCACGGCGTGAGAGTGTTTGATTCAGGTAGGAATTCCAGTGTTTGTTCGATGCGTTAGTTGACATATAAAAACTCGTTCGAAGAGAGCAGTCCTTTGCAGAAGCTTTGCCAGGCGCGGGCGTCGTCGCCTTTCCAGGCTTGTTTCATTTGCGCGAGAAACGTCAGCGCCTGATCGACCTCGGCGGACGAAGCCGGGCGATTCAGCGCACGATCGTATGCGTCACGCACCCGGCCCGCGTCGTCGAGATCGGCTCGCGCCAGCAGGCCTTTGGCCATCACCAGACTATGGCGCAGCATCACGGTTCCGTTCATCATGAACAGCGCTTGCGGAGCGACGACGGTGGCGTCACGATCGCCATTCGGCGTCGAAGGATCGGGTAGATCGAAGGCGTTGAAAACGTCGTACATCGAACTGCGCACGACGGGAATGAAAACAGCGCGAATGTTCTTTTCGTA
>VFZQ01001305.1 GCA_016871135.1 Acidobacteriota bacterium
TGTCACTCGATGTCGATCAGATTCCGACGCTGATTGTCGACCAGGACGCGACGCCAACCAGCCGCGCGTTGCGCGCGAAGTTCGAGGGTTCGCGGTACTTCGCCATTCGGGGCGTTGACCCATCGAGGGCGCGCGTCGACGGTCTGATCGACCGCGGCGACATCATTCTTGCGGTTGTTATTCCAACGGGATTTGAGCGCGACATCAACCGGCGCGCGCAGCCCGGCGTGCAGCTGTTGCTGGACGCGAGCGATTCGAACACGGCCTCGATCGCGATCAACTATGCCGAAGCTCTGGTGGGGCAATGGGCGATGGGCGGGTTCGCGCCGTTGACCGAGGCGCGCGTGCGCGTTTGGTACAACGAGGATCTCAAGTCGCGAAACTACATCATTCCGGGCCTGATTGCGGTGATTCTGGTGATTATCGCGGCGCTGTTGACGTCTCTGACCATTGCGCGCGAGTGGGAGAACGGGTCGATGGAGCAGTTGTTGTCGACGCCGCTGCGGCCCGCTGAAATCGTGCTGGGCAAGTTGGCGGCCTACTTCGCCGTTGGCGCGATCGACGTCGTGACGTCGGTGCTGGTGAGTGTGTTTGTGTTCGACGTTCCGCTGCGAGGAAACCTCATTTTCCTCGCGTTCACGAGCGGACTGTTCCTGTTTGGCGCGTTGAGTTGGGGTGTGTTTCTATCGGCCGTGGCGCGAACGCAGCTCCTGGCTTATCAAATGGGCATGTTGACGAGTTTTCTGCCGGCGTTTCTGCTGAGCGGGTTCATCTATTCGATCGATGGGATGCCTCGGCCGGTGCAGATCGTGACCCACGCGTTTCCGGCGCGCTACTTTATCGCGATTCTGAAGGCGCTCTATCTCAAGGGCGAGGGCTTGCATCTGTTGTGGGTCGAGGTGTCGTTTCTGGCCGCATACTCGGCGGTTATCTTTGTCGCGGCGACGCGCAAGGTCGGGACAAAGGTGGCCTGAATGAACTGGGACCGCATCGCGACGATACTTCGGAAGGAGCTTCGACAGGTGTTTCGAGAGCCGCGGATGCGCGCGATGGTGATTATTCCGCCGGTCATGCAGTTGATCATTTTCGGGCTCGCG
>VFZQ01001306.1 GCA_016871135.1 Acidobacteriota bacterium
CCACACACGATTGACGAACGCGCGTGCGAGGAAGGGATTGTCCGTGCGCGTCATCCACCTCGCCAGCGCCTCGCGAATATCGGAGTCCTGGCGCTGATCTTCCTTCACGCCGTCGAGATACTTGGGCATAACCGGCTTCTTCGTCTTCGGATGGATGACCTCACCTTCCTCGTTGTAGACGGTTGCGTTCTCATCGTTTTCGTAAACTTCCTTTACGGCCACGCGGGCAAAGAACGCGGCTAAACCGTAGAAATCATCCTGGGTCCATTTTTCCCAGGGGTGGTTATGGCACTTCGCGCACTCGATCCGGACGCCGAGAAATATCTGACTGATGTTAGTCGCATGATCGGCGGCGTTGGAGTCGAACGAGATGTTATAAAACGACGATGGGCCCTTTCCGAATAAATGAGCCCCTTGGCTAAGCAACAGATCGGTAACGATCTTGTCGTAGCCTCGGTTTTCGGCAATCGCCTTTCTGAACCACTCGTAGATGATGCGCCCGCCTTTGGCCCCAGCCTCTCTGGTGCCGGCCCGCGTCAACTCAGCGAATTTCAACGCCCAGAGTTCGGCGAACTCGGGCCCCGCCAGCAGATTATCGATAAGCTGGGAACGCTTTTGCGGGGACTTCGAAGTCAGGAACGCGCGCGCCTCCTCCTCCGATGGCAGTGTGCCGGCGGCGTCAAGATAGACCCGCCGCAGAAATTCTTCGTCGGCGGATAACTCCGAAGGCTCAATGCCTAATCGCTCTAACTTCGCGAAGACGTGTTCGTCGATGAAGTTATAACGGGGAGTCCGGGTCATCGTTGGACGCGCGGCCGGATCGATGACCAAAACGCGCGCTGCCGCGGCGTGGCCGAGCGTGCGAACCATGATGGCGGTCTCGCCGGTTTCGATCGGCGCCGCCAGTCCTCTCGAATCGACGCGCACGATGTCCGGATTGTTGGAGCTGTACTGGACAAGATGTGTGGCATCACGAACAGTGCCGTCGGAATAATAGGCAACCGCAACGATTTGACGCGGCGAAGCACCCCGTCCGGCGATTTGTTCTTTCGGATAGGCTCGCAACTCGACCATTCGCGGCGTGTCCTTCGAA
>VFZQ01001307.1 GCA_016871135.1 Acidobacteriota bacterium
GTCGTTACGGAAATACACCGTGCGTCCTTCGATCTTCATCGCATACACCCGGTACTCCGTTCCCGCGACGGACAACGACCAGGCAAAGGCGTCGAGGGCTTTTTGGTCCGCCGACTTGAAAGGCCACAGGCTTTTAATCGCCGCGGGTTTTGGAATGCCGAGCGTGCACCCCGCGAGGATCAGCGGGCAGGCCAAAAATATCAGCCGTGCGATTCTCTTAATCATTGTCGGGGACCATCCGATCTCGCGAGTTCTCGAGCATGTCGCCATGCGTCGGCCTCATGGACTCCCAGAGCTGTCCCGACCAATTCTCGATCATGCGACCACCGTCGCGGTTGATTGAGCGAAGAATCGTCCGGAAGGCGCCCCGAGAGTTGCGGCGGGTGTAGGAGTCGAGCGGAACCCGGAAAATGAGACCCTTGTCAAAGCTGCCCTCGCCGAACACCTCGAAGGGCACATCGGTGAGCGTGGCGAATGCGCCGACCGACCAGCCATTGGCAAAGCGTTTTTGAATTTCGAACGTTGCGCCGATGTCCTTGGCGAGATAGCGGCCGGCGTGGACCGCCAGATCAAAGTTGTGGAACCCGGTCGCCCAGTAGCCGCTCACATGTCCGATCACGGTTTTGTAATCACGCAGACCGAGCATCTTGTCGAACTCGCGCTGCTGCACGGCAATGACGTTGACGCCCACGGCGAAGGGCAAGTCCGCGCGACGCCAGAGCACCTCGGCGCCCACGCCGGAGTACATTTCTTCGAGGATGCCGCCAAAGGCTTGGTAGTAGAGATCGCGGCCGAGTTTTCCGCGCTGCACGATCGCGAGACGCTCGATCCCGCTATCGCCCTCCTGAAGATAGCGTTTCAGATCCGTTCGAACGGGTGGCAACTGGGAATTGCCATCGCGCTTGATTCGATCGAACTGATTTGAGAGGCTCTGAACCCACTCGCCATCGAGCCCCCAACCGCCGCCGAAATCGACGGCGCCCCGAACATTGATCGACGGTCGCACAAGCAGCGGCGAATCGGGGTCGAAAAGATAAGTGCGCAGATCGATACCGGCCGAATAATCCGCGTTCGGATACTTGAACTTTCGAA
>VFZQ01001308.1 GCA_016871135.1 Acidobacteriota bacterium
CCGCTTCGAGTTCCGCCAGCCGCCTATTATTCTCCTCCGACGGCAACTCGATGAACGGTGCTGCGACTCGAATTCGCGACGAGAAGAACTGCGGCGTCCCCGACTCCGGCAGCCGATTGAACGCATCCATCAAGCTGTAGTAGTCGCGCTGCGTGATCGGGTCGTATTTGTGATCGTGACACTGACAACAGGCCATCGTCAGCCCAAGCCACGTCGTCGCCGTCGTGTCCATGCGATCGAAGAGAATCACGAACCGCTGCTCTTCTGGAATCGCACCCCCTTCGCCGTTGAGCAGGTGATTGCGATTGAATCCGCTGGCGATCTTCTGTTCGGTCGTCGCGTTCGGCAACAAGTCCCCCGCCAGCTGCCAGATCGTGAACTGATCGAACGGCAGATCGTCGTTGAGCGCCTTCACAACCCAGTCGCGCCACATCCACTGCCATGTATCGCCGTCCTGCTGAAAGCCGTTGCTGTCCGCGTACCGTGCCGCATCGAGCCACGGCAGTGCCATCCGCTCGCCGTAATGCGGACTCTTCAACAACCGCTCGACGAGTTTTTCGTAAGCCTGCGGATCAGGGTCGGCGACGAACGCATCGACCTCGGCGGGAGTCGGCGGCAGACCGATCAGGTCGATCGACAACCGCTTGATGAGTGTCGCCCGATCTGCCTCCGGCGACGGTGAGAGTTTTTGCTCTTCCATTTTCGCCAACACGAACCGATCGATCGAATTCCGAATCCAATTGGCCTTTCGCACGGTTGGTTCAGCCGGTCGCACCGGCGCGACGAACGCCCAATGTGACTGATACTCCGCCCCTTCACTGATCCATCGTTCAAGCAAATTCTTTTGCTCTTCCGTCAGCCGCCGATTCGATTTCGGCGGCGGCATGAGCTGCTCCGGATCGTCCGCGTGAATCCGTTTCACGAGCGAACTCTTCGCCACATCCTTCGGCACAATCGCTACCGCTTGGATCGCCGCATCCCGCAAATCCAGTCGCAAATCCGCCTGCCGCTTATTCGCATCCTGCCCGTGACAATAGAAACAATTCTCCGCCAGGATCGGCCGAACATCACGATTGAAATTGAGCGGCACA
>VFZQ01001309.1 GCA_016871135.1 Acidobacteriota bacterium
CGATCAACTCATTGGGATCGATACCCTCGGCGAGCATCTGTTCGAACTCTTCCCGATCCGGAAAATTAACGCCAAGCAGCGGCGAGTAGAGATGCGTTCCCTTCTGTCCCATGTAACTGGTGCGGACGACGAAATGCCCGGGGATGAGAAATTCCGTCGTAAGGTTCCACGTTTGCACGTAGGGCGAATGAGCGTCGCGCGTGAAGACAACGCGCGCGCCGCCGGGCACGCGATCGTCCTGCACCGTGCCGCAGCCGACGCAAATCGTGCCATCTTCAGGGATATTCAAGACGTTCGGATTGGCGCGCAGCACGGGTGGATTGCGGCCGATCGAGATGGTGTAGGCGGGATCGACGCCTTGCGTGCGCGCGGGCACGGCGGTCGCCGATTGCCAGCGAAGGAAGCCCCAGGAACCGGAGGAGCCGACGCCGAAATCCGGAATCGGATCGCGGCCGCGCGACGTTGTCGGCGGATGGGAAATGCCGTAGCCGCCGCGGATGACAAAGCTGCGGCTGCGCAACGGGCTCCACGCCGGTTGCCAGGCGAAGCCGAAGCGCGGTTCGAAGTTCTTGTAGTGCGCGGGCTCCAGGAATCGCGACCGGCCTTTGTAGCCGGAGTACAGATAGTTGAACGCGAAGGCGCGTGTGTTGCCGTTTACATCCTCGACGGGGATCGGATTATCGTAATCGAACGTCGCTTGACGATTGAATTTCTCGATGCGCGGCGAGTTAAACTGCCAGCGAACGCCCATGTTCAAAGTGAGATCGCGGCGGACGCGAAAGTCGTCTTGAAAGTAAGCGGCTGCCACCGTCCAGCGGTAGTAATAAGGGATCAGTATGCTGCGCAGGGCGACGCCGTTCGGCGTCCCGAGAAGGAAACTTGCGGCCGACCAGCCGCCGGTGCCGCCGGGAGTATTCGCATTCCCCGAGTTGGTTTGTGCAGGGTTGAAGGTATAGGTTCCGCAGCAGAGATCGCGCAAGCCGTTGGACTTGGCGTTCAGCATCATCTTGCGGTAGTCGCCGCCGATCGCGATGTTGTGACGGCCCTTGATCAGAGTGAGGTCGTCGGAAACCTGGTACTGATGTTCG
>VFZQ01001310.1 GCA_016871135.1 Acidobacteriota bacterium
AAGCAGCGAAAGAACGCGCGCAGGCGATGGCGAAGAACAAGGAATTGAACGACGCCTTCAATGCGGGCATGGAAAACCTGAAGAACAAGAACTTCCAGGCGTCGATCGAAGCGTTCGAAAAGGCCGCCGGAATCGATCCGAAGCAGGTCGTCATCTTCGCCAACATGGCCGAAGCCTACGTCGGCATGGCCGGGACCAAGACCGGCGACGAACAAGTGGCGATTCTCACCAAGGGCATGGACGCCTACAACAAGGCGCTCGAACTGAAGCCCGACGACGCGGGCATGCACAACAACTACGCGCTCGCCCTGGCCAAGGCCAAGAAGTACGACGACGCGCAGAAGGAGCTCGACAAAGCCGCTGCGCTCGACGCCCCCAATGCCGGCCGATACTACTACAACCTCGGCGCGATCCTGACCAACAACGGCCAGCTCGAACCGGCCAGCGTGGCGTTTAAGAAGGCGCTCGACGCCGACCCCAACTACGCCGACGCGCACTTCCAATACGGCCTGTATCTGTTTAGCAAGGCGACCATCACAGCCGACGGCAAAACGGTTCCCGTTCCCGGAACGGCTGAATCGTTCCAGAAGTACCTCAGCCTGAAAGCCGACGGGCAGTTTGCCGACGCCGCCAAAGGCATGCTGGAAGCAATCGGCGGACAAGTCGTCACCGAGTTCCGCAATCCCAACGCGCCCGCCTCGAAGAAGGGCGCGCCTTCGACCACGAAGAAGAAGTAACGGTGTTCCGAGTTAGGGCGTCCACTCGCATGGACGCCCTTTTTCTATCTCGCCCATGATCAAGTACGTCATCGGAATCGTCATCTCGTTCATCGCGTTGAGCTTCATACGTGCTGTGATGGGAATTATTTCTAAGTCCGTCAAGGAAAGCGTCGAGGATGCCGTAGCCGGTGACGCTCCCAAGCCCAGACCCGAGCCCGCGAAAGCAACCCAACTCCGCAAATGCGCCACCTGCGCTACCTACAAGCCGGAAGCGTCCATGATTCGTTACGGCGCCGGGGAGAAGAGCGTCTTTTTCTGCTCGGCCGATTGCGAGAAGAAAGCCGCTAGCTAGCCGTAGCGGAATCCGC
>VFZQ01001311.1 GCA_016871135.1 Acidobacteriota bacterium
AGCATCCTTCAGCCGGAGATGGGCCATACCGGGATCACCGAATTCATGCGCATCGCGCGCTACGCCGAGGCGCACCACCTCGAGATCATCCCGCACGCGACGATCGGCATCGGGATCTTCCTCGCGGCGAGCCTGCAGGCCACGGCGAGCTTGCGCAACGCGCCGTTCCACGAGTTCCAGCATTCGATCTTCGGCGCCAATCTGCGCTTCGTCGAGGGCGACATGAGCTGCGAGGCCGGACGCTATGCCGTCCCGACGGGCAACGGGCTCGGGGTGCGCCCCTCAGCCGAGGCGCTGCAACTGCTCGAACCTTGAACGACGAGACCGAACCGAAACCAGGGAGGACCGTGATGAAGCCATTCCTCAAGACCGTCGCCGCCGCGGCGGTCGCCGCGACGCTGATGCCGGGTTGGACGCCATCCGCGGCGGCGCAGCAGACCGTGATGAAGTTCGTGTCCTGGCAGAAGGACGAACGTGGCGTCGGCGACTGGTGGGCCGCCGTCATCAAGGAATTCGAGGCCCGCAATCCCGGCGTCAGGGTCGAGTGGACAAAGGTCGAACGCGGCGCCTATGCCGACACGATGACCACGCTCTTCGCCGGCGGCAAGCCGCCGGAAATCGTGCATCTCGCGTCCTTCGAGTTTCAGAAATTCGCCGACGAAGGCTGGCTCGAGGATCTCGCGCCGTATATCCGCGGCTCCGGCCTCGACCTCAAGGGCTGGGCCGGGCAGGATGCCTGCAACTGGAAGGGCAAGCCCGTCTGCATCATGATGCTCTATTTCGGCAACATCTTCGCCTACAATGAGGAGTTGCTGAAGAAGGAAGGCATCGCCCCGCCGACGAACTGGGCGGAATACATCGCCGCCGCGCGCAAGCTGACCAAGGACCTCAACGGCGACGGCATTCCCGACCAGTTCGGCACCGGGCACGAGACCAAGGGTGGCGCCGGCGTCTATCTCACCGAGATGATGAACTACACGCTGGACGCCGGCGGCCGATGGACCGACGCCGCCGGGAAGGTGACGATCGACACGCCGCAGATGATCGCCGGCCTCGCGCGATGGAAGGACATCGTCCGGAGCAACC
>VFZQ01001312.1 GCA_016871135.1 Acidobacteriota bacterium
CGGCTTGATCCAATCGAAGTGAAGACAGCATCGTGCGGTGCGGCCTTCGCAGACCGGCAGAAGAATGAACACCGCCGCTTTCAGTTCGCGCGCGAGGTCCGATTCCACGAAGCGATCATCCCTAGCAGAGTCGATCCACACATCCTGCCGTTGCATAAACGGGAGGATACGGCGGCTTGCGTGGATGGATGAGTTCGCACACCACACCGCAGTTCCAACCATCGCCGGCGACCACAACATGGCCGATTCCGTTGTTCTCAAACGGCAGCCAGGCGGCGCGGTCCATACCGTGCTCTAGGCCGGCGCGCAGAATCGACTCGATACCGCCTCCAGCATGTTCCACTTTTGTCACCACTTCCGGCTCTTCTGCTTTTGCAGGAACCCAATGCCGTAACCAAAGCTGGTCGCGCGTCACGCCGAGAATGGTGGCAACGGGTTCGGAGGAGAGATAGGTAACGTCGCAGAGATCGGCTATTTTTACGGGGCGAGGGTAACAAGATGCGCCAGCGACGCGGCGAGTCCGGTCGCGCCGTCGGCCGCCGCCGATTGGGCCCTTAGCGCATCCGGCGTGGACTGTGCCGCCAACGCTGGCGCGCCACGTATCGACCAGGCGCCAAGCAGCGCCATCGTCAACTCGTCGAAATCGAAGTGCAGCGCCGCACGCGCGGCGGCCCGAATTCCCGCGAAGGAGCCGTTCGATCCACTTAGAACTCACGTGTAGTCTTCGGGGCGCTCCTGTGCGATCATGACCTCGCCGAGATTTCGTAACAGGCCGGCGATGAACGCATCGTCGCTGAACCGTGGTTCCAGCCGTCGCATCAGCAGCCACGCGAAATTGCCGGCGATCTGACTCAACGCGACCAGTTCGCAAACGGGCCGCGCTATCGGCGATCGCGGCACCGTCTCCAAAAGCTCCGACAACGCGTCGGTGCCGAGCAACGCCGACGCGTGCAAGACGCTCAGCACCGTACGTTCGGCGTGATTGAATAGTGCTGAGTTGGCGATGCGCAGCCGCCGTGCGGACCCGAGGCGTTTTGCATCTGGTCCAGGCACGTTTCGAGCGGACTCCGCAGCACGTCCT
>VFZQ01001313.1 GCA_016871135.1 Acidobacteriota bacterium
CAAGTTCACCAAGCCCGGGGTCTACTATGTCCGCGTCACGGATTTTGAAAAATCGGGCCGCGCGTCGAATACGTATCGCATCAAGGCCGGCGAGTTCGCGGTTGTTTCGAGCGCGTTTCCGCTTGGCGTGCAGCGCGGCAAACAGGCCGAGATTGAGCTTCAAGGCGCGCATCTGGGCGCGTCGAAAGTAACCGTCAAAGGCGTTGCGTCGAAGGAAGATCCGAACGCCGTACTGCTGCGGCCGGAGGGCGCCGACGGCGCCGCGTTCAACCGTGTGAAGCTGGCGCTCGGCGAAGAGCCGGAAGTGCGGCGCTCGGGAGACGGCCAGATGCTGACGCTGCCCGTGACCGTGAATGCGTCGTTGAATGACGGCGCGGCGGAACACCGCTACAAATTCAGCGCGCGCAAGGGGCAGCAGTTGGTGCTCGATGTGAACGCGCGGCGGCTCGGCGCCGATCTCGATTCGTACGTCGAAGTGCTCGACGCACGCGGGATGCCGATCGAGCAAATGGTCGTGCGCCCCGTCGTCGAAACCTTCACCGTGCTTCGCGATCACGACTCCGCGCAGCCCGGCGTGCGCATCAGCCACTGGGCCAACATCAACGCCGGCGACTACATGTTGCTCGGTCACGAAGTGGTGCGGGTGGCGGCGCTGCCGCGCGGACCCGACGAAGACACGCGGTTTGAAAGTTTCATGGGCCAGCGCCGCGCGTTCTTCAATACAACCAGCGAGGCGGTGGCGATCGACAAGGCCGTCTACAAGGTGCAACTGCTGCCCGCCGGCGCGAAGCCCGCGGCGAACGGGTTGCCTCTGGTGCGGCTGTACGCGCAGAACGACGACGGCGGTCCCGGTTGGGGCAAGGACAGCTACCTGCGATTCACGGTTCCGGCCGACGGCGAATATCACGTCCGCGTGCGCGATGTGCAAGGCCAGCGCACGGGCAATCTTGCGTATCGCCTGACGATCCGCGAGCCGCGCCACGACTTCCAACTCGCCATCGCGCCGCAGAACCCCAACGTCCCGCGCGGCGGTTCGATTCCGCTTACCGCCACCGCCATTCGCACCGACGGTTTCGAC
>VFZQ01001314.1 GCA_016871135.1 Acidobacteriota bacterium
ATACAAGCGAGCAGCGTTCAACGAAGGTCCGCATTGATGTTCCGATTCCCGCCGCGCCGTACTTCGACCGCAAGAAGCGCGACATTCCGCAGTTGGCCGAGTTGTGGAGCTACATCAATCCGTTCATGCTGTATGGGCGGCATATGGGTTTCAAAGGAAACTTCGAAAAGCTGCTGGCCGAGCGAGATCCGAAGGCCCTCGAACTGTTCAACGAAATGGAAGAGGTCAAGAAGTGGGCGGCGGGCTTTATGAAGGCGCGCGCGGTTTGGCAGTTCTTCGAGACGGAGCGGGCGGGGAATACAATTCACCTGTTTGAACGCGGGGCCTCGTCGCCCGCGCATAGTTTCGCGTTTGGAAGGCAGCCGAAAGACGACGGCCTGTGTTTGAGCGACTACGTTTTGCCCGCGGGCGATGATGGGCGGCGCGATCAGATCTGTTTGTTTGTCACCACGGCGGGCGAGGGGATTCGCGAGCGCAGCGAAGAGTGCAAGGCGAAGGGCGAGTACCTGCGCGCGCACGCGCTGCAGGCGCTGGCGATCGAAACCGCCGAGGGCGCGGCGGAGTGGCTGCACCGGCGCATTCGCGAGGATTGGGGATTCCCGGACTCGCCGACGATGACGATGCAGGAGCGGTTTACTTCGCGCTATCACGGCAAGCGGTATAGCTTCGGGTATCCGGCGTGTCCGAACCTCGACGATCAGTTGGGGATTTGGAAGTTGATCCGGCCCGAAGAGATCGGCGTGCAGTTGACCGAGGGCATGATGATGGAGCCCGAGGCGAGCGTCAGCGCGCTGGTCTTCCATCACCCCGATTGCGCGTATTTTACGGCGACGGCGGCGGAGCTGGTGGAGGTGTAGCGTTGACTACACCCGAAGAGTATCTTCGGATGGATCGAGCGGCGGAGCATCGCAGCGAGTATGTCGATGGAGAAGTGTTTGCGATGTCTGGCGGGACGCGGAAGCACGCGCGCGCATTACTTCGCGGCTGAACTACTGTTTCGAGGATGCGCTGAGGGGCAAGGAGTGTTCGGTCACTGGCTCGGATTTGCGGTTGAAGCTTCTCCCTCGCGGACCTTACT
>VFZQ01001315.1 GCA_016871135.1 Acidobacteriota bacterium
GCAGATGGCGCGCGTCGGCGGAGAGCGACGACGGCGTGAAGTAGATGGCGAACGCGGGAACCAGCGGCGCGGCCCAGCGCAGTGCGGCGTGGTTCACATGTACATCCCGCCGTTCACATCGAGGACATGTCCGGTGATGTAGCCCGCCTCTTCGGAGGCGAGAAATCGCACGGCGGCGGCGATGTCGTCGGCGGCGCCGAAGCGCGCCAGCGGAATGACGCCGAGCATCTTCTGCTTGATGTCCTCGCTCAACACGGCGGTCATGTCGGTGGCGATGAAACCGGGGGCGACGGCGTTGACGGTGATGGCACGGCTGGCGAGTTCCCGGGCGAGCGACTTCGTCAATCCGATCAAGCCTGCCTTGGCGGCGACGTAGTTGGCCTGGCCCGCGTTGCCCATCTCACCCACCACAGAAACGATGTTGATGATGCGGCCCCAGCGCTCCTTCATCATGCCCTGCATGACGGCTTGCGAAGCGAAAAAAGCGCCGCTCAGATTCGTATCGAGCACGATCTGCCAGTCTTCCTGCTTCATGCGCAATGCGAGGCCGTCCTTGGTGATGCCCGCGTTGTTGACGAGGATGTGAATGGGCCCGTGATCCTTGGCGGCTTGCTGAATCGCGGCGGTGATGGAGTCTTTGCTCGAGAGATCGATGGCGGCGGCGAAGGCTTCACCGCCCTGCGATTTGATCTCATCGGCCACTTGCTGGCAGGTCTCAAGAGTGCGCGCGGCGACGATAACACGCGTCCCGGCCTTGGCGAGCGAAAGGGCACAGGCTTTGCCTATGCCGCGGCTGGCGCCGGTGACGAAAGCGGTACGAACTATCATGGAATAATCATATGGCATACAGCGATTTGCGGGGCTTCATCGACGCGCTTGACAAAGCGGGCGAGTTGAAGCGAATTCCTTTCGAGGTCGATCCGGAGTTGGAAATCACGGAGTTCGCCGACCGGTCGGTGAAACAGAACGGCCCGGCTTTGTTGTTCGAGAAACCGAAGGGGTCGAATGTCCCGGTGTTGATCAACGCGTTCGCTTCGCAGCGGCGCATGGAGATCGCGCTTGAGGTCGAAAAA
>VFZQ01001316.1 GCA_016871135.1 Acidobacteriota bacterium
TAAGTGTCTCGTTGGCTTGCCTGCCTGATGAATGTCGACCTGCCGGGTGTCGGGCCAAACAACCCACACCGCCTGAGCGCCGTTTTCGAGGTAGAGCTGGATTTTTGCATGCAAGTCGTATGCGCTCTCCGAAGGAGACACAATTTCGACCGCGAGTTCAGGTGCGCCTTGAAATCGAACGCCTGCCAATTCTGGGCGTGGCGTTATACAGACCGCGATGTCCGGAATTCGCACTCGATCTTTCACGAGTTCAAAAGCCATCTCATTGCCTGCTACTACTTCTTCGGGTAGCTGGCGGTGCAACTCGCCAAGTAGTCGTGCTTTGATGCCATCGTGCAGCGAGTCGTTATTCGGCATCTCAATAACCTGTCCGTCGTCGAACTCCAGCCTTTCGCCGGCCTCGGTCCGGGCATCGTACTCGGCGCGAGACGTTAATACAGCGGTGGATGCCATTACTTCATCCTACAACTCTAATTCCACTTCAACAACGCCGTAGTCGGCCTTGTCAGCGGGTTGTCGAAGTGATTCGACGACACCCGGAACGCACACCCCAACCGTCCCGTTTGATGTGGCGCGTAGTCGCAACGGAACATCCATGCCGCGCCATGCTGCTGCGACGCATCCAGCGAAACGATTTCGGTGTCGCGCAAAATCCCCTCGGCGTCCACGCGTCCGACAACCGCTTCCACCCGCACATCGGCGGACTCCAAGCCGGCAAGATCGACAAGCGCGTGCAGCGGCATCGAATGGCCCGACAATACCGCGCCCGCCGGCGCGCCGCCCGCTTCCAGAATCCGCACATGCCCCCACACCGCCCGGACGCGCTCGTCCCACGCCGCGTGCTGCTTCGCCCGCGCGAAGTTGTCATCGCGCGTTTCGATCCGCAACTCGTGCGCGGGGTTGTAGAGTAATCGGCTGTAGTCGTCGAGCATGCGGCGCGCATCATACTGCGGCGTCAATGCCTTAATCGATTGCTTCATCCGCCGCACCCATTCATGCGGAACATCGTCCTCGCGCGACGAGTAATACAGCGGAATGACCTCGTTCTCCAGCAGCGACAACAGCGACGACGC
>VFZQ01001317.1 GCA_016871135.1 Acidobacteriota bacterium
AAAGGCGTTTCGGATGTTTAGATGAAATTAGCGGGAGGTGAGCGGACACATTGATGGGAAAGAGCGGTTTGGGGACGTAGGCGAAGGAAGGGCGTCTATAACGCGTTTCAAAGGAAAGCGGCGGAGTATGGGGCGGGGGATTCCTCATTACAACACCTTTGCCGATGGGCGGCGCATTGAAGTCAGTTGGGCCGATATCGAGCGGGCGGCCGGCTTGCGTGCTTACCGAGTTTTATTCTTCGGGAAGTTCCGCTTCTTCGAGGGCGGCGTCGATAACGGCGCGGGCGCGGCCGGCGTCTTCGTCTTCGACATCAAGAGAGATCGGCTTGTTCAGCATCGGACCGATGTCGTTCATGAGTTGCGTGATTTCGTTGCGCGCGACGTAGTCGATGCCTGCGTCGTCGAGCGCGCCTTTTGCGAAGGCGAGGGCGATGGGGTCCGAGGATTCGAAGATTTGTACCACGTCTTTCCTTTATCGTAGTCCGCATGCGGACGATCCGGCGCTGATCGGGAAAATTCGGACACAGATCAAAGAGCGGCACGAGTTGGATCTGATGCGCTCGGATCGCGCGCTTACCGATTGCCGGCCAGTGTCGCTGATTTCGCTTGGAGCGATCGCACGAAATTGCCGCCGATTCGCGCGATCGTCTTCGCCACGCTGAAGGAGAGCCAGTAGTTGTCGCTCGGGAGGCGGGTGCGGATCCGCGCGAGTGTCGAGTTGATGATTCTCGAACCCGCTGCGCGCAGCAGGACGGTCGCGCGCGATCATGAGGGCTGCGCGGGTGTGTATTGCGCGGTGCTGGTCGAGGGAGTGATCCGGAAGGGCGATGAGATCGCGGTGCTCGATTTGTGATGTCATAGACGTGAATGAAATTTGCGATCTTTTGTTTGGCTATGGTCCCGGCGCTGGCGCAAAACGGGCGGCAACTGTTTGTGAAGAACTGTTCGGCGTGTCACGGCGACACGGCGAAAGGCGGGCGCGGGCCGGATCTGACGACGGGCGATTGGAAGTTCGGCGGAACGGCCGACGATCTTGTCCGCAATATGACGAAGGGAATTCCGGGCACGCAG
>VFZQ01001318.1 GCA_016871135.1 Acidobacteriota bacterium
CGCAATGCGAAACGAGATTCTCGAGTTTCTGGAATCGCACAGCAAACAATTTCAGCATTAGCGCGGCCCCGGACGCCACGTGGTCTTTTTACCGCCGGCCGCGCCGCCGTGGCGGATATTCCCCCATTTCTACTAAGAAACCGCGCAAAATAGGGTCGTACCTGTGCGCGACACGGAGATCTGCATGACAAAATCAATCGCTCTTGTTTTATCTGCCATCACCTGTTTCGCCCAAACGGCGCCTAAGCCGTTAAAGATCGGAAACGTCGTGGTTAGCGGCTCGCTACGCGCACGCGGCGAGGCGTTCGACTGGTTCCAGTCCGACACCGGCGACGGTAGCTACATCTACTCCGGCAATATTTTCCGGATCGGATTCTCACAAAAGAAGGAGACATGGGACTGGAACGCGGAGTTTGCAGTTCCCTTCCTTCTCGGGCTGCCCGACACCGCGCAGGGTCCAGGCGCCCAGGGCGCGCTTGGCCTCGGTTCGAACTACTTCACAGCCAATCGGCGGAACCAGAATGCGGCGATGGTCTTTCCGAAACAGCTATGGGTGCGTTATGGCGGGGCGACGGGGCACTCGATAAAGGCCGGGCGGTTCGAGTTCATGGACGGCGGCGAGACCACGCCGAAGAATGCGGCGCTGGCGGTGTTGAAAAATACTCGCATCAACATGCGGCTATTGGGGCACTTCGGATGGACGGACGTTGGCCGCAGCTTCGACGGGCTTCACTATCAGCACGCGAATGCCAAGGGCAATTTCACGCTGGTTGGCGCGGTGCCGACACGCGGCGTTTTCCAGGTTGACGGCTGGGGATGGAACAGAACCGCATTCGGCTACGGGTCCTATACCGCGCCATGGGGAAAAGGAACACACACGGCCGAAACGCGCGTGTTTGGCCTGTACTACGACGACTTTCGCGATGGCGTCTTGAAGACAGATAACCGGCCGTTGGCGGTTCGGCGCGCCGATCTGAGCCACATCAAAGTCGGGACATTCGGCGGGCATTCGCTACACGCGTTCGCGACCAAGAAGATCAACTATGACCTCCTGTTTTGGGGCGCCGCGC
>VFZQ01001319.1 GCA_016871135.1 Acidobacteriota bacterium
TGCTCGTCGGCAGCCTGTGCAACGAACCACGCGAGGAAGGCCGGACGCTGCAAAAGAGTGCGCAGACCGCGCAAGTTGCCGCTGCGGAGGAATTCGTCGTAGCCGATGAGGAGCGAAGCAAATTCGGTTTGGGCGAGCGGTTTGCCCTCCGGCAAATAAGGTTCCGCACCGCGACGCGCGATCTCCGCACCGAAGGCAACGGTCGATTCGGGTGCAGCGGAAAAGAGCGCGTAACCCAGAGATATGTTTTCGGCCGCGCGATCGAGAAGCAGGGCGGCTTCTGAAGAGGGATCATTGGCCGCGACGATGGCTTCATCCGGAACCTTCGGCAGATGTGTTTTCCACCAATCGGTCAGCGAGACTTTCTCCGCAGAATTGCCGTAAGGGCGTCCCCATTCATTGAGATGCGTGGCTTGGCCGGACGGACTCCACGCGAGCACGTCGACGATGATCCCCTTGCGCGCGGCGGCCTCGAGGAAACTCTGCACGACAAGAGGGAGATCCGGAATGCAGGCGACGACGATGCGACGGATGACCGGCGCGATGGATGGATCGTGCGCCTGCTCGAGACGCAGGTCGTTGGGATCGCGCAATTCGTGTCGTGATAGCTCTTCGAGGTAGATGCGGTATAACTTGGCCATGGCCGACCAGCGCGGCGCATCGTCCTCGAACAAGGCGGGCAAACGTTCGGAGGTTGGATCCAAACCCGCCTCCGCCAATTGATCGCAAACGCCGCATAAACGTGCAGCGACGCCCAAGCGATCGTCGGCTGTTTCGAGCGGAACAATTTCCGGAACGAGCGCGGCAAAGTTTTTGCGTTTGGCCGGATTGAGCAGTTCGGCCCACGTGATCTCCCGTTCCAAACGGCTGGCCACGGCAATCCTTGCCGGCAAAAGCGCATCGAGCGGCAGACTGAATCGCGGGGAGAGAACGCCCTTCCTAGAAAGCTCGCGCCGGATGGCCCGACCAGCGCCAGCGGTTGGAATGAGAACCAGCGTGTCGCCCAGATCGATCGGGCTTCCTCCCTGCTTATGTAGCAAAAAGGCCGCGACCTGTGCGGCAAGGGGC
>VFZQ01001320.1 GCA_016871135.1 Acidobacteriota bacterium
CCAGCACTTCATCCATCACCTCGCCGCCACCGGCCACGCCGGCTTCGTCCTCGCCAACGGCAGCATGTCGTCCAATCAATCCGGCGAAGGCGACATCCGCCAGGCGATTGTCCAGGCCGATCTCGTCGATTGCATGGTGGCGCTCCCCGGACAGCTTTTCTACAGTACCCAAATCCCCGTCTGCCTCTGGTTCCTCACCCGCAACAAACGCGACGGCAAACGCCGCGACCGCACCGGCCAGACGCTTTTCATCGACGCCCGCAAACTCGGGACTCTCGTCGATCGCGTCCACCGCGACCTGACCGACGCCGACATCGCCCGCATCGCCGGAACCTATCACGCGTGGCGCGGCGACAAGGACGTAGCCGCATACGCCGACATCGCCGGTTTCTGCAAATCTTCCACGACCGCCGAGATCGAGGCGCACGGCTTCGTACTTACTCCCGGTCGTTACGTGGAAGCCGAAGCAGTCGAAGACGACGGCGAGCCGTTCGAAGAGAAGATGGTGCGCTTGGTGACGGAGTTGAACTCGCAGTTCGTCGAGTCGACAAAGCTGGAGCAGGCCATTCGCTCGAACCTGAAAGGGCTTGGTTATGGCGGGTGAATGGGAAGTGACCACACTGGCCGGAGTTTCGGAGGATATCTCTTACGGATATACAGAGAGTGCTTCACTCGAACGAGTTGGTCCTCGTTTTCGTCGAATCACGGACATACAGAACGGAATTGTGAACTGGAGTACTGTTCCATTTTGTCCAATCACGCCTGCCGACCTTCGTAAGTATCGGCTCCATTCGGGCGATCTCGTTATCGCGCGTACAGGGAACAGCACGGGAGAGAATTATCTGTACCGAGGAGAAGAAGACTCCGTTTTCGCATCCTACCTGATCCGCTTTCGCATCAATCGCAAATGCGCTGATCCGAGCTACGTCTGGTACAACCTCCGCACGAGGCGGTGGTGGGAGTTCATTGACGCGTCGAAGACCGGATCGGCGCAGGCAGGCGCCAACGCAAGAGTATTAAGTCAGTTCGCGTTCGAACTCCCACCCCTTGCCGAGCAGACGGCCATT
>VFZQ01001321.1 GCA_016871135.1 Acidobacteriota bacterium
TGCGGGTCCGATTTGAGCAGTTATCGCGGGAAGAATCCGCTGGTTTCGTATCCGCGGATTCCGGGGCACGAAGTGTCGGCGACGATTGAAGCCGTTGGCGCGGATGTTCCTTCGAAGTTTCAGCCGGGCATGTCGGTGACGCTTTCGCCGTATTCGAATTGCGGCGAGTGCGCGTCCTGCAAGCGCGGCCGGCCGAATGCGTGCAAGAACAATCAGACGCTTGGCGTGCAGCGCGATGGGGCGATGACGGAGTTTATTGCCGTTCCGTACGGACGGTTGATTGTGGCGGAGAATCTATCGCTGCGCGAACTGGCGCTTGTCGAACCGCTGACGGTCGGCTTTCACGCGGTCCGGCGCGGGAGGGTGACGGCGTCCGACACGGTTCTGGTGCTGGGCTGCGGCGCTGTGGGGCTCGGCGCGATCGGCGCGGCGACGCATCAAGGCGCCAGTGTTATCGCCGTAGATGTCGACGACCGCAAGCTCGATCTCGCTCTGCGCGCCGGCGCCAAGACGGGCGTAAATTCGAAACATCAACTTCTGAACGAGCGGCTGCAAAAGCTGACCAGCGGCCACGGGCCCGATGTGGTGATCGAGGCGATCGGCACGCCGGAGACGTTTCGGCTCGCGGTTGAGATTGTCGCTTTCACGGGGCGCGTTGTCTACATCGGCTATGCGAAAGACGAAGTGCGTTACGACTCTCGGCTGTTCGTGCAGAAGGAGCTGGATATTATCGGCTCGCGCAATGCGCTGCCGGAGGACTTCGAAGGCGTGATCGCGATGCTGTCGAAGGGCGATTTTCCGCTGGACGAAATGGTATCGAAGATCGTCTCGCTCGACGGCGTACCGCAGGCGCTGCAGGATTGGTACGCCGCGCCGGCATCCATCAGCAAAATTTTGGTTGAACTCTAACTCATGATCATTCGCATTCTGCTCCTCGCGGCGTTGAGTCTCTCCGCGCAAACGAAGAAAGACTGGATTCCGCTGTTCAACGGCAAGAACCTGAAAGACTGGACGCCGAAGATTACGGGCTATCCGCTGGGCGAAAACTTCGCAAATACGTTTCGCGT
>VFZQ01001322.1 GCA_016871135.1 Acidobacteriota bacterium
CGAGATAGTGATGCGCCTCCGGCAATCGAGGCGCCAGCGCCACGGCCTTACGCAGCGGCGCGACGGCATCGGCGGCGCGGCCTAGTTCGTTGTAGGCCGCGCCCATCGCGAGATAATGGCCGACCTCGTTCGGCTCCAATTTCAACGCCTGTTGCAACACCTCGATTGCGCGCGCGAACCGGCGATCCAGAATCAATGCCCGCGCCAGGCCCCGCAGCGCGGTTTTGTTGGATGGCTCGGCGTTGAGCACGGTCTGGAATTCGCCGATCGCCGAGGCGGGGTCCTGTGTTTCCGTCAACACGGTGGCGAGAGCACTGCGGGCGGAATGCAGCTTCGGATTCAAGGCGAGCGCCGATCGAAACGACGCCGCCGCCCGGGCCGCGTCGCCGGCATCCATGAATGCCAATCCCAAGTTGAAGTGCGCTTCGACGGATTTTGCGTCCAGAGCGATCGCCCGTTGGAAGGCGGCAATCGCGCAGTCGTACCGCCGCGCCTGTGCGAAGTGGGCGCCCAGTGCGTTCAACACGGGTGGCGCGGGCTTCTGGTTCTCCAACGCCGCCGGCCCGCGGCAGACGGGTTGGGCGAAAACAAAACAGGCGGCCATCGAAAGGATGGCCGCCTGTCTCAAACTACACATAAGGGCAGAATATCAGAACTTGATCTTCGCGCCCAATTGCAACTGCCTCGGCTGATTGGCGATGCCAGTCACGGTGCCAAACAACGCCGCGTTGGTGAGGTTCGCGTTCGGGACACCGTAGACCGGGTGGTTGAACATGTTGAAGCCCTCCACGCGAATTTCGACGCTCTTGCCTTCCCACGGCATGGGGAAGATCTTGAACAGCGAGAGATCGAAGTTCTCCCAGCCATCCGAGCGCAGACGATTGCGGCCGGAGTTGCCGAACGTGAACGGCGCGGGCGCCGCCACCTTCGTGCGATCAAACCAGCGTAGCGGAACCGGATTGGAGATCTCCGGATTGTCCAGGAAGTTGAGGCGGAGGTACGTGCCGGCGTTACCGGTGTTGGCAAGGTCGCCGCTGATCTGCAAGCTATAGGGTTGGCCGGA
>VFZQ01001323.1 GCA_016871135.1 Acidobacteriota bacterium
CATCACCGACCCGAATGCGCTGGTTGACTCGGCCTCGCTGGCGAAGCTGGAAGCGTTGCGTGTGACGCTGGCGCAGCTCGATCAGTACAAGACCGAAGGCGCGCCGTGGAAGCTGCGCTGGGGCTTGTACTCGGGCAATGAAATGTATGCGCCCGTGAAAGAGATCTGGTGCCAAAAGTTCAATCAGACGCTGCTGGGACCGACGCATGGATCGATGCAACGGATGCTGAAAGGGCTGCCGTCGTCGCCGCAACCGACCGACGACTACGGCCTGTATTTCAACGCGCTGCGAACCTATTTGACGATTACGATCTACGGCGACAAATCGACGAAAGAAGCGACTTCGCCCGCGCTCTATGGCGCGTGGGCGGCGGGCCGCGATGTAGGTGATCGAGCGCAGTTGGCGAAGGCCCAGTTTGATTTCTACTCAGACTACTTGCGCACCTCCGGCGGATGTCCTTTGCCGTTCGACGCCGAGGCGGGAGCGCGCGGACGCAAGTTCCTGGCGCAGTTCGAGGGCGTCGATTCGATCTACCAATCGATGCTGGCGGCGGCTAACAAAGCCGTGAAACCCGTGAACTACAACAAAGACATCAAGGACTCGGAAAAGATCATCGTCAATAATCGCGACGTGGGCGGGGCGTTTACCAAGGACGGCTTCGCGAAGATGTCGGACTTCATCAAGAATCCCGATCCCTTCTTCGGCGGCGATAAGTGGGTGACGTGCGGCGACCAGGCGAATCCGAAGGACACGGCGAGGACGTCGTGTGGAGGCGGCTTGGCGATCAATCGAGGGGAACTCGCGGGCAAGTTGCGGGATCTCTACACGGGCGATTACATCAAGGCGTGGCGCACGTACTTCCGCAATTCGACGTTCCAAAAATACAAGGATCTGGAAGATGCGACGCAGAAGCTCGATCAGATCGTCTCGAACGATACGCCGCTGATGGCGCTGTTCTGGCTGGCGACGAAGAACACCGATGTCAACGACGACAAGATCAAGCTCGCGTTCCAACCGGTGCGCGAAGTGGTGCCGCCGGCGACGATTCAGAAGTATATCT
>VFZQ01001324.1 GCA_016871135.1 Acidobacteriota bacterium
TATGAAGCGTTTCGACTGAAGGTCGAACTCACACCGGCCGAGGTGGCGTTTGTCGAGTCGCACCGGGACGCCGATACGTTTCCGGAGTTGGAACTGCTCCACGACCAGCATCGTCTCTATCCGCGCGACAACCTGCTGTCACACGTAATCGGCTACGTGGGCGAAGTGACGGAGTTCGAACTCGATTTGGCTGATTTTGCCAAGTACAATCAGGGCGACGTAATCGGCAAGGCGGGCATCGAGCGCCAGTATAACGACACGTTGATGGGGACCGACGGGCAGCGCCAGGTGGTCGTCGACAACAAAAGCAATGAACGGGAGGTGATCGGCTACAAAGAAGCGGTGCCGGGACGGTCGATGCAGCTGACGATCGACCTCGATCTGCAGACCGTCGCCGAACTGGCGATGGAAGGGCGCCGCGGTTCGGTGGTGGCGATCGACCCGCGCAACGGCGAGGTGCTGGCGATGGTGTCGCGGCCCGCGTTCGATCCGAACAAGTTCGCCGGACGTATCCGGCAGAAGGACTGGGACGAGTACTATAACAATCCGGAAAAGCCGATGTTCAATCGCGCGATTCAATCGCACTTGGCGCCGGGCTCGACGTTCAAGCCGCTTGTTGCGCTGGCGGCGCTGGAGAAAGGCGTCATCGACGAAAACACGACGTTTACCTGCCACGGCGGAATGAACTTTTATGGCCACTATCATCACTGCCACAAACGGAGCGGCCATGGAACCGTCAACCTCCATCGCGCGCTCGCGGTGAGTTGCGACGTGTTTTTCTACAACACGGGCAAGCTGCTAGGCATAGACAATCTTGCACAGTATGGCGAGTTGGCTGGACTGGGCAAAGAGACGGGCATCGATTTGCCGTATGAGGCGCGCGGCATTCTGCCTTCGACGAAATGGAAGGCGCGCTCGTTGAGGCAACAATGGATGGCGGGCGATACGATTTCGGTGGCCATCGGGCAGGGGTATCTGGCGATGACGCCGATGCAGTTGGCTGTGATGACGGGCGGTATCGCTAACGGCGGCGTGTGGCATAAACCGCATCTGGTGAAAGA
>VFZQ01001325.1 GCA_016871135.1 Acidobacteriota bacterium
TAGGGAGATTCCTTGGAATCAATCGCTTGCGGCTATGTGGGCGAAACGCCCGCGAATGGGTTCTAGTCCTAAATCCGCGCCGATACTAGGGCGTGAGTGATCAGTGCGGAACAGTACGCAAAGGCCGTCATGTAAGAAAATTGAACCGTCGGCCAGAACCAGCCTCCGGTTTCTCGCCGGACGATGGCCGTAGTTGAGAAGCACTGCATCGCGAAAGCGAAGAAAACCAGAAGCGCGGCCGCCCCGGCCGGTGTTAGGTCCGCGCGCAGGGCTTCCTGCAGTTTGTCGGAGTCCTTGTCGGCATTCTCGATTCCATATAAGGTACCCAACGTGCCAATGATCGCTTCGCGGGCCGCGAAGGAAGCCACGATCCCGACTCCCACTTTCCAGTTAAAGCCGAGAGGCTGAATCGCGGGTTCCGCGGCATGACCGATGTGGCCCGCGTAACTATGCTCTGGGTCGGGAGGTTGACCGTTCGTTCGCGGGAAATTGGCGAGGAACCACAAGACCATCAGCACGCCGAGAATCACCGTGCCGGCGCGTTTGAGAAAGATCAATGCGCGGTCCCAGAGACGCAGGGCAAGCGAGCGGAGGCTGGGCATGCGGTAAGGCGGCAGTTCGAGAATGAACGTGCTGCGCTCGCGGCGAAGTATCGTCGAACGGAGCAATTGCGCCGTAACAATGGCGGCCAGGAACCCGATGATATAGAGGCCGAGCAGCGCCGCGGTGCGCGCGCCGATCGGACCGGCGAACGGCGCGGTTTCCGGGATGAACGCGGCGACGATCAACAGATAAACCGGCAGCCGCGCCGAGCAGGTCATGAATGGTGCGATAAGTATGGTTGCGATGCGGTCGCGGGTATTCTCGATCGTCCGCGTGGCCATTATGGCGGGCACGGCGCAGGCGTAGGCCGAAAGTAGCGGTATGAACGCTTTGCCTTGGAGTCCGACGCGGGACATCGTGCGGTCCGCGATCAGCGCCGCGCGGGCGAGATAACCCGAGTCTTCGAGTACGCCGATGAACAGGAAGAGCAACAGGATTTGCGGTAGGAAGACGACCA
>VFZQ01001326.1 GCA_016871135.1 Acidobacteriota bacterium
GGCCAATCGGTGTCGGCGATCATGCGGATACCGCAGAGTCCACCTGTTAGAACGGTCCAGACCGGCTCATAGTGGCCGGTCTGGACCGCGGACTTCGCTCCATCGAGGATCCGCGCCGCTGTTTCGAGGAACCCGTCCATGAAGAACTCTTCGACGCCCCGCGATGTTTCTTGAGCGTATAATCGAGCCATGCGCCGCTTCATTCTGGTCTGCTCGTTAATCGCGCTCGCGCAAGTCAAGCGCCCGCCGGGTACGTTTGAAAACGACCGGATCGCGATTGAGTCGGTGGCCTACTTCGACAAAGTCTCGGTCAAGCAGAAGATCGGATCGGACTTCGATGGGTCGGTGGCGGTCGTCGAGATAACGATCAGCCCGCGCGGTGGTGAGGCGCTCGATGTCGAACGCGAGGACTGGACGCTATTCTCAAACAAAGACGCGCAGAAGGCGCCGGCCTATCATCCGAGCCAACTGGCCGGCCAAGGCGCGCTGCTTCTGACGCAGCGAGGCGCGGGCGGCGGCGTGATGGCGCAGCCGAATCCTAACGGGCCAGTTATCGGCGGAGTGCCGGGTACGGGCGGACGGCCGAGGCAAATCAACGACGGCGGCGGCGGGTTTGGCAACTCGCGGCAGGTCGTCGTCGAAAACAAAGTCGAAGAGGCTGGAGATTACAAAGAGAACCCGGTGTTGAAGACTCTTCGCGAGAAAGAACTTCCGTTCGGAAAGACGCTGAAGCCAGTGAAGGGATTGCTGTACTTCTCTCTCGACGGGAAGCATAAGCAAAAGGATCTCGAGCTCTGGTACCGCGGCCCAGCGGGCAAGTTCGTCGTATCCTATAAGCCTTGATGCATTTCAACGATCTCGATACCCCCGCGCTCCTGATCGATCTCGACGTGATGGAGCGGAACGTGCGCAAGATGGCCGCCTACGCGCGCGAACACGCGCTGCGGTTGCGGCCGCACACCAAGACGCACAAGAGCCCGGAACTAGGGAAGTTTCAAGTCGCCAACGGCGCGGTTGGGTTGACGGTGGCGAAGGTGTCGGAAGCGGAAGTCA
>VFZQ01001327.1 GCA_016871135.1 Acidobacteriota bacterium
TGTGGCGCTTCCTCGATATGCCGTTTGAAGGGCCGCCGCCACTCCGCTCCGACTATCTGCCTCCACAACCCGGCCTATTTACAGACGATTTTGGACAGCAGCCGACCGCCGAAACAGACACTTACCCCCAACCTCACCTTCTCGCCAACTCGGACCAAGCGGTAACTCCTTTACCTTCAACTCCGCTCCCGCTCACTCCGCGCTAATTTGGACAGCCGTGGTTCCCAATAGGAGTCGGCGCCGGCCGCCCACTCCACCGCGCCGATGCGCTTGTCGGCGAGGATTTGAAGCCCGTTCACGCGCGTCTTTTCGTACTGATGCGTGATCGCGGCAAGCGGACTGCCTTGCGAGCCCTGATTCACTCGCTCTTCGCGCTGCGCATTGTAAGAGGTTGTGATCGAGAATCGATCAAGCATCTCCCGGCCAAAGTGCTGCCAGCGCAGATAGCCGAAATCGAGCATGAGGTTGCGCAAATCGGCGATCAGATTTCCATCTCCGCCGGCGAGTTGATCGTACCGTTTGCCACCGTCCTGCTGGCCGCGTTCGTAATGAACAACAAGCTGCGACAACGAAGTCACGCTTGCCTGCGCATGGAACGATCCGCCGTAGCTGGTGAACGCGGTATCGGGTAATCGGCCAATCGCGGGCAAGCCGAGGAAACGCGTCACGGCGGCGTGGCTGTCGATGCCGCCTCCCGTACGCAGTGTGTTGAAACGCTTCGCGCCGAGGTGCGTGGCGAACCAGACGCGCCGTCCTCCATTCGAGAGGCTGAGCGACGGCCCGAACCCGTAAGCGGCCGAGTCCGCCATTGCGCCGATCTCGCCGTGCCAGCCGCCGGCGCCACTCGTTGTGCGCGAAGTCAGACCGACCGAGCCGCCCAGCGAATCCGAGCCGAACTGCGCGCTGTTGGGTCCTCTTACAATTTCGACCGACTCAACCGCCGCGACAGGAATGAGATTCAGGAACGTGCTGATGCCCCCGCGCTGCGCGGAGTTGGTATAACGCACGCCGTCGCGATAGACCGCAACGTTTTCCCGGTGAAGCCGCGCAC
>VFZQ01001328.1 GCA_016871135.1 Acidobacteriota bacterium
CTGGTACGTTGGCCTGGTGCCCGATCTGGCCACGCTCCGCGACCGCGCCAAGACCAAGGCGCGCAAGCTGAGCTTTGCGATCGCCTCGCTTGGGTGGCGCGGATCCGCCACGCACTGGAAGAACTACGAAAAAGCCTATATGATTCTGGCGGGTCTTTCGACGCCGCTGGTGCTATCGGTTCACACCATCGTTTCGTTCGACTTCGCGACGTCGATCCTGCCCGGTTGGCACACGACGATCTTCCCGCCCTACTTCGTCGCCGGCGCGATCTTTTCGGGATTCGCGATGGTCGTGACGCTGATGGTCATCGCCCGATGGATCTACAAGGTCGAACATCTGGTAACGATGACGCACCTGGAGAACATGAACAAAGTCATCCTCGCCACCGGCTGCATCGTCGGCTACGCGTACGCGACCGAGTTCTTTATCGCCTGGTACAGCGGCAACCCGTATGAAAGCTACGTCTTCTTCGTCAGCCGCGCCTCCGGCCCATACTGGTGGGCCTATTGGTCGATGGTCACTTGCAACGTGATATCGCCGCAGTTCTTCTGGTTTAAGAAACTGCGGACCAACATCCCGTTCATGTTCGTGATCTCGATCATCGTCAACATCGGCATGTGGTTTGAGCGGTTTGTGATTATCGCCACCAGCCTGCATCGCGACTTTCTGCCGAGCTCGTGGGGCTACTTCCGCCCGACGTTCGTTGACATCTGCACCTTTATCGGAACATTCGGCTTGTTCCTAACGCTCTTCGTGTTCTTCACGCGGTTCCTGCCGATCATCGCTATCGGCGAAGTGAAGGGCATGATGGCGGCTGCCGCGCACGAAGAGCACTATCTAGATGAGGCCGTCGCGGCCTCGCAGGGGAAAGAGCCCGTGGGGGCTGCGCACTAATGGCTGACAAAACCACGATTCACGGTATGGTCGGCGATTTCGATTCGCCCGATCAATTGATGGACGCGATCCGCGCGGCGCGCAAGGCCGGCTACACGAAGCTCGAAGCCTACACGCCGTTCCCGATCCACGGGATCGACGACGCGATGAGCG
>VFZQ01001329.1 GCA_016871135.1 Acidobacteriota bacterium
AAGACGTCAAGAGCGGACTTCCGCTTGCTCTCCTTTGGGAGACTCGTACAGGTTCGCCACCAGAGACTATCGGCGCGACTCTTGGAGTAAGAAAGCGCGCCGACGCTGATCACGTCTTTTAGCGCCGCCGGATACATTGTGGGAGTATCCCGCTTCCAGTCTTCAGGACGGTTTCCGGCAGCCGCCACAACGATCACGCCTGCGTTCAGTAGTTCGCGAATATCCTCAGCATGCGCCGAGGACGGAGTCTGCGCTCCGAGGCTGAGATTCACAACTTGGATCGCACTCAACCGGCCCGCTTTGCGACGTCGCGCGTCGGCAATCTGGCCTAGGAACTTCGAGTATCTGCCAAAATCGAGGGGGTACTGCGCGACACCGTTTACAACTACAGGCCGTTCGCTCATCACGTTGGCAACCCACACTCGGCTCTTCGGCAGGACGCCTTGTGGGACGTCGTAGACTTTGTCCGGATCGAAAGGGGTAGGCTCGACACTCGAATAGCGACCTGCAATCGATGCGGTTACGAACGTGCCGTGCCCCGAAGGATCGCGGCGCGAACGATCATCGGCAAAATCGACGCGCTGGCCAAGCGCGGGATGTGCCGCTTCACAGCCCGAATCGAGCACCGCGATATTGTTCAGGGTTAGATCCCGCCAGTCCTCCGGCAATTTGAGCCGTGCGTAAGCCCACGCACCAATGTCGGACTTGCCGACTGGGATCTGAGCTACGGGTGGAATGCGCGGATCCTGACTCTCTCTCGGATCGGTGAACAAATCATAGTCAGGCGCCAAGACGTTCGGCACCTCCTCCACATACGCAATCACCGGATACCCCTTGAGCCGTTTCACCGCCCGTTCCACGCGCTTCTCGTCGGCCAGCGTGACGAGCAATCGCCGTCGCGCGGCGGCCAGCGTGTCCGGCGTTTCCTCGGGTCCATCGAACGTCTCAAAAAAGTTTGGGGCGTCGTCGAGAAACCGCTTCGCATCGCCGTTCAAGATCCGATCCAGCCCATTTCGCTTCGCCGGATTAAAGAGCTGCTCCACTAGA
>VFZQ01001330.1 GCA_016871135.1 Acidobacteriota bacterium
CGCTACGATCCAACCACCAACAAAATGATCGTCTGCGGCGTCGGCAACGTTCCACGCGATTGCAACGTGGGCCAGAGCAAGAAGCTGTTCGCGCCGCGCGTCGGCATCGCCTGGCGTGCGACGGACTCCTTCATCGTCCGCATGGGCTACGGTATCACCATCGACCCGTATAGCCTGGCGCGCCCGATGCGCACCAATTATCCCATGCTGGTCGTGTTGAACGTCAACGGTTCGAACGCGTTCGCGTCGGCCGGGCAGTTGAGCCGTGGGATTCCCGCCGTGCAAGCACCGAATCTCGGCAACGGCGTGATCGACATCGCCAACAATGTCGCCGCAAATGCGCTTGAAGATAACTACCAACGCGGCTACGTACAGAGCTGGAATTTCACGCTTCAAAAGTCGCTCAAGTGGAACTTCGTCGGCCAGGCCGGCTACGTCGCGACGCGCCAAGTCAATCAAGTCGGCTTTCGTGAATTGAACTACGCGCCCATCAACGGCGGGCAGAACGGCCGGCTGTTGGCTCGCCAGTTCGGCCGTACCGCCGAAACACGCTTGGTCGCGCCCATCGGCAACTCCCACTACGACAGTTTGCAGACCTCGCTCGAACGCCGGTTCAGCGGCGGGCTGCATCTCGGCGTGTCCTATACGTGGTCGAAGTCGATCGGGGTTTGCTGCAGCGACAACAGCGACGGTCTGGCGGCGATACAGATCCCCGAATTCAGCCGGCTGAACAAATCCGTTAACAACTTCAATCAGCCGCACAACTTTGTCGCTAACGCCAATTGGCAACTGCCCTTCGGAAAGGGCAAGCGCTGGGCCACGGGACGCGCGGGCACGATGCTGGCGGGCGGCTGGCAGTTGAACGCGATTTACACGGCCGCCACCGGTACGCCGTTCACGGTGAGCGCCGCCGGCACATCGCTGAACGCGCCCGGCAGTTCGCAGCGCGCCGATCAGGTGAAGCCATCGGTGGCCAAAATTGGCGGCGCGGGCCGCGGCCTTTCGTTCTTCGATCCGTTTGCGTTCCGGCCCGTCACCGA
>VFZQ01001331.1 GCA_016871135.1 Acidobacteriota bacterium
CTGGCGCGAATCCCGTGTCCTTCCAACAGCGCCTTCAGCGCCGCCGGACCGCAGTCCATCGCCGAAGTCTGTATGACTTCCGGAACGAAATACCGCCGCCTCATCGCACCGCGGCTTTCGATTGCGGCTGCCCGAGCACCCGGCCCGCCGACCGCAGCGCCAAAGCCGCCGGCGTCACCCGCTCGACTTCAATCTCAAGAGACCCCGGCAGCCCATGCCTTAGCGGAATCCGTGGCGCGTGACTTCCGTCAACCGACAACTCGATGCGCACGCCGCCATCGCGGACCTCTCCGGCCACACGCGTGACGACAGCTTCCAGAGCGCCGTACTGCATCCACGGATAACCTTCCATTCGCATCCGCGCCGCCTGCCCCACTTGAATCCGGCCCATCGCCGACGCCGGATAGTTCGCCACAATCTGTATCTGCGACTCGGGGATGATCGCGCCGATTTTCTCGGTACCAATCACCGAACCCGGCCGCAAGATCACCGCTTCGCCGATACGGCCATCGATCGGCGCGCGCACCGCGTACCGGCTTGCTTCGTCGCGCAGCGTCGCGATCTCGGCCACGTGCTTCTCCGATTCCCCTTGCAATCGCGCAATCTCGGTTTCGAGCTTTCGCAGACGCGTCTCTCGTTCCTGATCCTTCGCCCTCTGCTCCCGGTCGATGCGTGTGATCACGATCGTCTCGCGGTCGGCCACGGCCTGCGAGCGCTCGTGAGCCGTCAACGCCTGTTGATACTCCCGTTCGGAGATCAGCCCGCTGGTGCGAAGTTGCCGGATCCGGTCGGCTTCCATCGACGCCGCTTTCGCCGCCGCCACCGCATCTCTCTGATTGGCGCGCGCACCGTCGGCCGCCGTGACAGTCACCCTCTGTTCTTCGCTGCGCGCCGCCGACTCAGCCGTCGCCTGGCTTCGCAAACCGGCGATCTCTTTATCTAGAGCTCGTCCAGAAATTGTGTGAGCCACGTTTGACTGGAACCTGAGCTTCATTATTGTATTTTCATAAGTGGCAGAAAAGACGAACAGTAAGCAAAA
>VFZQ01001332.1 GCA_016871135.1 Acidobacteriota bacterium
GAAGTAGTCGAGGATGTCCCGCCACTGGCTCTCGTCGTTGGCACCTCCGCGGTGGCACTCGTCGACGACGACGAGATCGAAGAAATCGGCGGGGTATTCGCCGAAGTACGGTTGCGGATTCCCCTCCGGATCGGCTCCGGACATGAACGTCTGGAAGATCGTGATGAAGACGCTCGCATTCTTCGGAACGCCACCTCTCTTGCGGATGTCCTCGGGACGGATGCGGACCACCGCGTCCTCGGCGAACGCACCGAACGCGTTGAACGCCTGGTTCGCCAACACGTTTCGGTCCGCCAAGAAAAGGATTCGAGGGCGCCGTTTGCCCTTGCCGTCGGCCGTCCAACGCGCTTGAAACAGTTTCCAGGCCACCTGAAACGCAATGTACGTCTTGCCGGTGCCAGTCGCCAGCGTCAGAAGGATGCGACGACGACCTTCCGCGATAGCACCTAAAACGGATTCAATCGCGCGCTCCTGGTAGTAGCGACCCGTGAACGTGCCGCCCTTCGTCTCGGTGGGAACCGTCGTCAATTGAATCTTCAGCGGCGACTCCGACCCGATCGAACGAATCCACAGGTCGGCCGGCGACGGCAGAACGTCGACTTTCTGCTCCTTCGCGGTCTGCATGTCGACTTCGTAGTAGCCGAGCCCGTTCGTGCAGTACGCGAACCGGACACCAAGCTTTTCGGCGTACATCTTCGCCTGCGCCAAACCCTCCGTCAGCGGCTTGTCCTCCGCCTTGGCCTCAAGAACGGCAAGTTTCCTGCCACGCATCAACAGCAGATAGTCGAGGATCATTCGCTGCTGTTTCTGCCCACCGCCGACGATGCGACCCGGCGCGACCTGATACTCCCGAGACACACGGGTCTCGCCCTCCGTGAGCCAACCCCAATCACGTAAGCGCGGATCAATGAGATCCGCACGCGTCTCCGCCTCGTTACGAGCCATCAGAGATCACCCCTGAACGCCGCCGCCAACACAGATCGGCGGAGATTCTGCGCCGCTTCTAATCGTTTGGAATGTACGTCGACTAAAAGTGATA
>VFZQ01001333.1 GCA_016871135.1 Acidobacteriota bacterium
CTTCCAAACAGCTTTGTGAACGTTTCCATCGGTCGCGAGTCTCCTGTTCTCGTCTTGACAACAAGATCATCCGACAGACGACCGGTGGTTTCAAAATTTCAAATGTTTTTGGCTAGCCATTATGGCAGTGTCGGTGGTTCTGGGCACGGCGATTGCGTATTCGATTCTGCAAGCGCTGGGCATACGGGTGGGATCGTTTCGATGGGCGCTTCAATTCGCCGCGCTCGTGTCGGTGACTTTCGGCGCGATGATGGTGATCTACGAATACTGGCGATTCAAGTTTCTGCGGGCCGAACAATTGGCCACCGAAGCGCGATTGGCGTCGCTCGAATCACGCATTCATCCACACTTTCTGTTCAACACGCTGAACTCGATTTCGTCGTTGATTCACACCGATCCCGAACGCGCCGATCAGCAGTTGCAGCGGCTGTGCGCGCTGCTGCGATTTTCCTTGGACGCGCCAGAGACGCGACTGGTGCCGCTCGCGCGCGAGCTGAAGATCGTACGCGACTACCTGGAAATCGAGCGCACTCGATTCGGCGAACGGCTGCGATTTGCGATCGACGCGCCGCCGGCGTTCGATGAGATTGGCGTGCCGCCGCTGGCGATTCAGACGCTGGTGGAAAACTCGGTGAAACACGTGGTCGCGGCACGGCGAGAGGGCGGATCGATCTCCGTGCGCGCCGACGCGCGGGACGGCCGATTGGTAGTTTCGGTATCCGACGACGGGCCAGGCGTCTCAGAAGAGGCGGTGATAAAAGGCCACGGGCTAGCCGTGTTACGCGAGCGGCTACAGGTGTTGTTTGGGGGTGCAGGCGCACTGCGCTTGTCGGCAAGCGGCGTCGAAATGGAGATTCCGCGATGAGGCCGCGCGCGTATGTCATCGACGATGAACCGCTGGCCGTGGAGCGACTGGTGCGGATGCTGAAGAAGACCGGGCGCGTCGATGTAGCCGGTTCGTCAACAGATCCAGTCGCCGCGGTGGAATGGCTTCGCGTCAACCCGGCCGACGTTGTGTTTCTGATATCGAAAT
>VFZQ01001334.1 GCA_016871135.1 Acidobacteriota bacterium
TATCGCGGCGGTGACAGATTCGACCGGCGGAACGAGGGTTGGGCGCCGCTGATCCTAATTCGCCTGTTTGGCCTGGCAACTGCCATTTCGGTTTGGCGTGCGTTCGCACAGGCCGGAGACGAAGCATCGAACTGGCTCGGGGTGGGGGTTACAGCGGCAGGCGGCGTGCTGTTGGTTTCGATGTTCGTCGCGCTGGGTCATAACTTAACGGACACGGTGCAAACACGTGCGTCCGCTCAGTTCGTGCGGCATGGACCGTATCGGTTTATCCGGAATCCGATGTACACGGGCATTCTCGTGTTTTCAACCGGACTCGGTTTGGCGCTGAACAGCGTTTGGGTGGCGATTTTTGGCACGGCGACGTTCGCAATGCTCGCGATACGAACGCGTACGGAGGAGAAGTTTTTGCGTGCCCGGTTCGGCGCACAATACGAAACCTATATGAACGAGGTCGGGCGGTTCTTTCCGCGGATTACACCGGCCGGCGATCGGGCAGCAACGAAATCTCAGTGATTGCGGCGGCAAGCGGCCGATGACCGTCCCCAGGGTCGTCCCAACACGAGAACTCGAGTTGGAGCGAGTTCGCTCCTGACTGAAGATTCGCCGACAGGCACAAAAAGTGCCCGTTTGCGATTCCGGTCTGGCGGAGCGGGAATAATCCAATGTCGCGTCCGCGAAGCTTTACCGATACCGACTGGCCCGCGTGCTGATTGCGGTAGCGGATGATCAAAAAGTAGTCGCCGGCGCGAGAAGCACGGATATCGACACGGCTGGTTGGGCCGTAGGCCCAACGGAATCGCGGGAGTCCGTGTTCGGGATACGGACCTTCTTCCGGTCCCATTTCCTGCGGATCAACAGTGAGACCATCGACGCGATCGGTGGACTTTGGCTAGGACAGTGGAGACGGAGCGACGGCAAAACTAATCTTGCGCGGCAGACCGGTGCGTTCGACGACGCCGTGGCGGCGCAGCGCCTGGAAGAGATGGTAGTAGCTGGCGTGCGCGGACCACTCGTTTTCAACATACAGGCGGC
>VFZQ01001335.1 GCA_016871135.1 Acidobacteriota bacterium
CTACTATTTCCGACGGGACATGGCTGACTTCAAGGGCAACTGGACGCCGAACTCAAGGGTCAACGCCTTCGGCAAATATAGCGTGATGATCGCTCCCGTGACCGCGGGTGTTCCATTCGGCGAAGCGCTTGGCGGTTACCCCGGCGGCGCGGCGGGCGCGGCGGGCATCGGTACGGGCAACAACCACACCGACGTCTTCGGGGGCGGCATAAGCTGGGTCGTCTCGCCGACGATTCTGTTCGACGGAAACTTCGGCGGCACCAAAATGCATCACGACACGGTTGGCCCCGACTTTGGCAAGAACATCGGCACCGACGTATTGCGCATCCCCGGCACCAATGGCCCGGACCCCCGCCAATCCGGCTTTCCAATCTTTAACTTGAGCGGCTATTCGTCGGTGGGGAACACCAACAATTGGAGCCCTGTCGTACGCGACGACAAGGTCTTCACCTACAACGCTAATCTCACGTGGAATAAAGGCGCGCACTCGGTGCGCTTCGGCGTCGATCTCATTCATCATCAGATGAACCACTGGCAGCCCGAGTTCGGCGGCTATTCTCCGCGCGGCGCGTTCACCTTCGGCAACGGCGTGACCGGCCTTCGCGACGGTCCGGCGACCAACAACTTCAATGCCTACGCCTCGTTTTTGCTCGGGCTGCCGAGTTCGTTCGGCAAGGCGTATCAGTTCTACGATCCGATGCGCACGCGCGAATTCCAGCAGGGCTATTTCATTCGCGACAACTGGACCGTCAATCGCAAACTTTCGCTCAATATCGGCATGCGCATGGAGCATTATCCGATCATGAACCGCGGCGAGTTCGGCATTGAGCGCTACGATCCCGAAACGAACAAAGTCATCATCGGCGGACGTGGCAACAATCCTCGAAACGCGGGCACAGAAGCGATCGCGATTCAGTGGGCGCCGCGAATCGGTCTCGCCTATCGTCTCAGCGAGAAGACCGTATGGCGCATGGGATACGGAATCACCAACGATCCGTATCCGTTGTCGCGTCCGCTGCGCAGCCCGTTCC
>VFZQ01001336.1 GCA_016871135.1 Acidobacteriota bacterium
CCAACCTGCTTTGGCCAACCCGAGTCGGAAGCCCCCGACTCCTGCGAATAGTTCTGCCACGTTTCCGACAGCCTTGGTGGGTTCGCGAAATCGTTTGGCCGCCCCCATCAGATCGAAAGCATATTTCGGTTTCGAGTTGGGATCAAGTATCTCGCTTGGCGCTGATAGGCCGACATCGATGAGGGAGAGTTGCTGTTTGCAGGCTTTCACTCGATGCACGGTACGGCACGGGTGTGTGTCGAAGGTTTGGAAGTCTGTGGCGGCCTATTGAAACTGTTGAAGCCTTGCCTTGATGCGTCTGTCGCTGTCATGCTCCATCAGCGTGATGACTGAGTAGCCGAGCCTGCGTAGTTGGTCGGCTTTGCGGCGGTCACGTCGACGATTGTTGGCGATTTTCTGGCGCCACCATTGGCGATTTCTCTTCGGTTCGACGTAACAGCGCGGGCAGCCGTGCCAGAAGCAGCCGTGCACGAAGACGGCGATGCCGTGGTCGGGAAGCACGAGGTCAGGCTTGCCAGGTAGATCAGCAGTTCGCGACGTGTGGCGGACACCCATCTGCCGCGCGATTTTCCGCACGCGCACCTCGGGCTTCGTCCCCTTTGTAGCGACGCGTCGCATCCGCTCCGATACTTCTGCAGTCGGCTCAAGTGGTCGTAACTTGTGAGGCACTACAAACAGGGTAGGAGTTCCCAAGTCAAACGAACTTACGCGATGGCGTCCTTTCTAAATCCGAAAGTCAGTCTTGGAACGCTCTGAATGGTGGCCGTGGCCCATTGGTGGTCGACTTCAATCCGATAGGTGAGATTGGAGAATTGGCTCGGCCAGGCGAGGCGAATGCGCTTCAGTGCAGTGTTGCTCTACCTAACCGTCGCGACCGCGCAGCGCCATCTTCGTCACCGTCACGCGGCGTTCGTCGAAGGCGGCGCGTTGCCTGCGGGGGAGTTGCCGGCGTAGTCGGCGGGATGCGCGGATGTCGCCGTAGGCATCCAGTTCGAGTGGCGACAAGTTGTGGGTGAACGCCAGTTGCGGC
>VFZQ01001337.1 GCA_016871135.1 Acidobacteriota bacterium
AGACCTCGGTGGAATCGGGCAGCTTCGAGCTCGCGTCGGCAGCTTCTTTCTTCAATCGCCCGCCTGCGTCGAATTCTTCGAACGCAACGCCCCAGGGATCGATAGCCTGGTGGCACTGGCGGCAACCGGGCTGATTCCGATGCTGCTCGATGCGCTGACGGAGCGTGAGGCCTTTGGCGTCCTCCTTCAAAGCGGGAACGTTGGGCGGCGGATCGGCGGGTGGTTCGGCGATGATTTTGCGCGCGACCCAGGCGCCGCGCTTAACGGGATTCGATTCACGGCCGTCGGAGAGACCGGCCATGATGGCGGCCTGGGTGAGCACGCCGCCGAGTTCCTTGCGGCCGTGTGCGACGGCCGTGAATTGCAGTCCGTTTTCGACTTTGTCGCCCATATCGTAGTAGTTGGCGACGGGCTCGTTGACCATGATGAAGTCGGAGACGATCAAGTTTTTCGCGGGCAGGTTATTGCGGAAGAGATGTTGGACGAATTCGATGGGCTCGTTGCGCAGGTGGGGACGGACGTCACGCGAGAGCTTGGGGAATTTCTTTCGGTCGGCTTCGAGCACGCTGAACTTGTCGAGGCTGAGCCATTGCGAGGTGAACTCGCGCGTAAACTGCGTGAAGCGCTTGTCGGCGATGATGCGATCGATTTCGGCTGAGAGTTTTGCGCGCAGAGTTTTCGCCGCCGCGGCTTGTTGCAGAGCGGCGTCGGGAGGGCCGTTCCATAGGAAGTAGGAGAGCTTCGACGACAGTTCGAGATCGGTCAACGGTTCGGGACCGGGCGTTGTGCTGGTCTCTGTTATGAACAGAAACTGCGGCGAAGTGAGCACGACGAGCAACGCGTCCTTCACGCTGTCGTTGAAGCCGCGTTTGGCCGACTGCGATTTTTCGAAGACGGCCATGAGCGTGGATTCTTCGGCGGGCGTGATGGGACGGCGATAGGCACGCACGGCGAAGTTGCGGATGATCTCGCGCGCTTGGCGCTGCGTGGCGCCGAAGATGTTGGTGTGTGTTTGCGGGGGCCACACATC
>VFZQ01001338.1 GCA_016871135.1 Acidobacteriota bacterium
TGGGAGCGCTGGCGTTTACCGGTGCGATTGCGACGACTTGTTTCTTCTTTGTCGCCGATGGGCGGTATCTGTTTGGCGGTGCGTTGTTCTTTGTGGCGAATCTGGCGTTTGGGTCGTCGATGGCGGTCTACAACTCGTTTTTGCCGGAGATTGCGCGGCCGGAAGAGCGGGACGCGGTGTCGTCGAAAGGATGGGGGATCGGCTATGCCGGCGGCGGCTTATTGCTGGCCTTGAACCTGGTCTTTTTGTCGAACGCCGCAAAGTTGGGGATGACGGAAGGCACGGCGGTGCGGATCTGTTTGGCCAGCGCGGGCGTATGGTGGGGACTGTTCACTCTGATCCCGATGGCGCGGCTGCGCAATCGCGGGCCACAACGGGTTCTGCCTGCGGGCGCGACGGTATTCGGCGTGGGATTCCGGCAATTTCGCGCGACGGTGAAGGGGTTGCGGCGGTATCCGAGGACGATGCTGTTTCTGCTGGCGTATCTGGTTTACAACGACGCGATTCAGACCGTCATCGCGATTGCGGGACAGTTCGGCAGCGATGAGTTGAAGATGCCGATGTCGCAGTTGACGCTCGCGATTCTGATGGTGCAGTTCGTAGCGTTTGGCGGGGCGCTGCTGTTCAACCAGTTAAGCGCGCGGTTTACCGCGAAGCGGGCGGTGATGGGTGCACTGGTGGTTTGGCTGGGAGTGATCGGGTATATCTACGCGGCGGTGTCGACGGCGGGGGAGTTCTTCGTAATGGCGGCGTGTGTTGGCGTGGTGATGGGGGGCTCGCAAGCGCTCAGCCGGGCCATCTTTTCACAGATGATCCCGGCTGGTAAGGAGGCCGAATATTTTTCGCTCTACGAGATTAGCGACAAGGGGACGAGCTGGCTCGGCCCGCTTGTTTTCGGACTGGCGCTGCAACATACGGGCAGCTATCGGGCCGCCGCGTTGACGCTTACCGTGTTTTTCGCGGTGGGTTTTGCGTTGCTATCGCGGGTCGACGTCGGTCTTGCGGCGGCGGAAGCCAACCGCGAGCAGGC
>VFZQ01001339.1 GCA_016871135.1 Acidobacteriota bacterium
CATCGCCGAGTTCCTGGCGATCATCTCCGGGCATGGCTCGCGCGCGGGCATTTATGCGCACGCGTCGGTTGGCTGCTTGCATGTGCGGCCGGTGGTCAACATGAAGACCGAAGAGGGCATCAAGAAGTTTGAAGCGATCGCGAACGACGTCGCGGCGCTTGTGCTCAAGTACGGCGGCGCGCTTTCGGGCGAACACGGCGACGGCATGGTGCGCAGTCCGTTCATCAAACAGATGTTCGGCGAGACGATCTACGAAGCCTTTCGCACGATTAAGCGCACTTTCGATCCGGACGGACTGCTGAACCCAGGGAAGATCGTCGATCCGCCGCCGCTGCTTTCGAACCTGCGCTACGGCCCCTCGTACAAAGCCATCGCGACCGCGACGCACTTCGACTACTCCGATTTCGGCGGCTGGGCGGGCGCGGTTGAGATGTGCAGCGGACTGGGAGCGTGCCGCAAGAAGATCGAAGGCACGATGTGCCCTTCTTTCATGGCGACGCGCGACGAGCAGCATTCGACGCGCGGCCGCGCGAATGTGCTGCGGCTGGCGATGTCGGGCAAGCTAGGCGAAGCGGGCCTGGATGACGACGGAGTAAAAAAAGTTCTCGACCTTTGCCTGGAATGCCGGGCATGCAAGACGGAATGCCCGGTCGGCGTGGACATGGCGCGGTTCAAGAGCGAGTTTCTAGCCGCGCGTTGGGAGAAGCAATCGCCGCCGCTGCGAGCGAGGATACTGGGCCACGCGCGCGAGTTGGCGAAGTTCGGCAGCGCGTTCGCACCGTTGTCGAATTGGGTCGCGAACTCGGCGGTCGCGCGTACAATCAACGAATCCGTAACCGGCATCGATCGACGCCGCCCTGTTCCGACGTGGACTTCGAAACCGCTGTCCGCGCGTGTGCGGTTAACCGGCACTAGCGCAATGCTTTTCGTCGACACGTTCACGAATTACTATGACCCGGAAATCGGCGAGGCAGCGCTGGCGGTGCTCGGACACGGCGGTGTCGAAATGGGTCTGGCGGCCAACGTT
>VFZQ01001340.1 GCA_016871135.1 Acidobacteriota bacterium
CGTTCAATTCATCGACGCGGGATCTGACAATCGACCGCAAGATGCTCACCGATTTGCCGGTGAAGGCGCGCAACCCGTTCACGCTGGCCCTACTGGATCCGGCCGTCGTAAATCGGTACATCGGCTTCGACCGCAACCCGTTCTTCATGTGGTCGTCGTCGTCGATCGACGTCGGCGGCAACACGTCGCGGCGGAACGATTTGCTGCTGGATGGCGCGCCGTTGCAGATCGGCGCGAAGGGGTCCTACGCGCCGCCGATGGACGCAACGCAGGAGTTCACCGTGCAGCAGAACTCGGTGGACGCCGAATTCGGCCACTCGGCCGGCGGCATCCTGAGCCTGTCGATGAAGTCCGGCACAAACCAGATTCACGGCACGGCGTCGTATTTCGGCCGCAACCCCGTATTCAATGCCGTGTCGAATCCGCTCAACCGCCGCCCGAACCAGATTCGGAATCACATCTATGGCGGGACGATTGGTGCTCCGATCGTCAAGAACAAGCTGTTCACGTTTACGACCTACGAAGCATGGAGCACGAAGGAACCGCTGAACGCGCAGCGCACCATGCCCACCGATCTCGAACGCACCGGCAATTTCTCCCGCACGTTTAACGCGCGCGGCGGATTGCGAACCGTCTACGATCCGATGACCACGCAGTTGATCAACAACGGCGCCACCTCGCAGCGCATGCCCTTCCCGAATAACACGATTCCCGCCAATCGCATCGACCCGACCTCGGCGATCATCATGAAGGATATCTGGACGCCCAACGGCCCGGGCGACGATATCACGGGCGTGAACAATTTCCGGCTCGGCTATTCGTGGTCGGTGAAGAACTGGAACTTCGCCAACCGTACCGATTACAACTTCAATGACAAGCTAAAGTTCTTCGGCCGGTATTCGCAGTTCAAGACAACACTCGATCAGTTGAACTACACGCCGAACAACTCGCCCGCGATGCCGAACGACAATGGCGGGCTGATGGACTCGCGGAATGTTGCGGGCGAATTGGTGTACTCGATGAA
>VFZQ01001341.1 GCA_016871135.1 Acidobacteriota bacterium
CGCGCGGGGATTGTTACGTACTTCTTGTTTTCGGTCAAGTGAAGGAAGCGGTAGTACACGTTGTTCATGCCCATTATCGCGGCGGCGGCGCGCGCGGCTTCCATGGCTTCAGGCGTGAGGTGTTCGGCGGCTTTCGCTTCAATGGCCTTGAGCAGTTGCGGGTTGCGCGCGGTGATTGCGCTGGTGAGCGCGGTTCCCCAGATCTGTTGCTTCGTAAGCTCGGGCTGCGCCAGCAGGTTGCCGAGATTGAGCTTCAGATCCTTCGCGTAGTTCGGTACGGCGTTGAGTAGTTGTTCGAGATTCATTGGCGTTGCGGAGGGGAGGGCCTTGCGGCCCTCCCTGGATTCCTTAGACCTTTAACGTTTCCTGGCCTTTTTCCCAATTGCAGGGGCAGAGCTCATCGGTCTGTAACGCGTCGAGAACCCGGAGCACTTCGTTCGGGTTGCGTCCGACGCTCAGGTCATTGACGCTAACGAAGCGAACGATGCCGCCGGGGTCGACTACATAAGTGGCGCGCTGGCACATGCCGATGTTACGGTCCAGGATTCCGAGAGCCGTCGAGAGTTCTTTCTTCTTGTCGGCGAGCATCGGGAAGGGAAGATCGCGAAGGTCTTCGTGGTTGTCGCGCCAGGCGAGGTGGACGAATTCGGAATCGGTCGAGCCGCCGAGCAGTTGCGCGTCGCGGTCCGCGAATTCCTTGTTCAGCTTGCCGAATGCGGCGATTTCGGTGGGACACACGAAGGTGAAGTCCATCGGCCAGAAGAAGTAGACCTTCCATTTGCCTTCGTAACTGGCGTCGCTGATTTCGGCGAACTGCTTGCCTTTTTCGCGGCTGACGGTGGCGTTCACTTTGAACGCGGGAAACTTATCTCCAACTCCAAGCATGATTGCGTGATTCTCCTTGAATTAGTTCGAACGCCGTTTCTTCGGCGCGGCGCATTCCTGGCATAGGCCATGGGCTTCGACCACGAACCGCTCAACCTGAAATCCTTCCGGTAGCGCGCGCCGGAGACGGATGGCG
>VFZQ01001342.1 GCA_016871135.1 Acidobacteriota bacterium
CACGCGATGCTCCACAAGCGCACGCCGCCATATACGATTGATGAGCTACGCGAAATTGTGAAGGCGGCTAACCCAGGCGTGCAGCGGACGCCCGCAAGCGGGCGCCGCTGACGCCGAACGTTGGGCAGCTTAGGAGACACCCGTGATCGAATGGTTCTACTTCCCGCAATCCTTGGAACCTACCGCCCTCGTGCGTGGAGTCGTCGCTGCATTCGAAAATGTTGAGAGTAAAATTGCATCGCCGAAGAACACTCTCGACAGCAATGGCGTCTTGTTAAAAGTTCGCCCGGAACTGGAAGTACTTGGCTTCAAAGTTGAAACCGGAAAGAAACGAGCAGAGAAGATCACTGTCCCGGTGCTGTTCGGACGAAATGGAAAGACTTCAAAGGCATTTGACGCCGATGCATATCACGTACAAGGTAAATTCGTTCTTGAGATCGAGGCTGGCCGCGCCGTTTCGAACAATCAGTTCTTGAAAGACCTGTTTCAGGCTTGCCTCATGGTTGATGTCGATTACTTAGGAATTGCCGTCCGTAGAGTGTATGAAGCAGGGAACGCCACCGGCAAAGACTTTGAAACGGTTGTCACGTTCTTCGAAACCTTGCAGGCGAGCCGTCGCCTTCCGTTGCCGCTTAAAGGAGTATTGATTCTTGGCTACTGATCGGCGCTGCCCAACCCATCATTCCACCGGACGCTGCGCGATAAGGCCGCGCAGCGCCGGTGAATTCAGACGTTGGGTAGACAAACGAATGAATACTTTATCGAAGTGCAGCGGAGATTCGCGATGAGCATCGATGAGCCTGTGCCGAGGACGGATCGTGGCACTCAGAACCAACAAGTGGGCCGCGCCGGCGAACACTTCGTTGTCGCCGAGCTCAACAAACGCGGCGCGCACGCCGTGAACTTCGCCGGAAACATGCCTAGGATCGACCTGATGGCCTGCAACAAGGCACAAGATCGAACTGTTCGCATTCAGGTCAAAACGAGACGAGATGCGCCCTCCTGGCACGCTGACACCA
>VFZQ01001343.1 GCA_016871135.1 Acidobacteriota bacterium
CTGCCGCTCGAAGAGACGGTGGCGTCGGTTGCCGGCATCGACGAGTTGCGCGCGCGGGTGAGCGAAGGTAGTGCCAGCCTCGAAGTGGCGTTCGTCCTGGAGAGGGACATCAGTGAGGCGGTCGAAGATGTGCGCGAAAAAGTCTCCGCGGCAATGCGCAAACTGCCGCCAAACGTTCTGCCGCCGACGGTGGCGAAAATGGATCCGGACTCGGAAGCGATCATTACCATCGCTCTGCACGGTCCGAGACACGTTCGTGAATTGACCGAAGTAGCGGACAAACTAGTCCGCCGTGCGTTTGAAACAGTCGATGGTGTGGGCGTAATCGACATTAATGGCGGCCAACTGCGCCAGATCAACGTATTCCTCGATATCGACAAGATGAACGGATTCGGATTGAGCGCGCAGGATGTCGAGCGCGCGCTGCGGACCGAGAATGTCGAAACGCCGGGCGGGCGCATCGTCAGAGGAGCGTCCGAGATGGGAGTCCGGACGCTGGGCCGGTTGGAAAAGGTAGAAGAGTTCGGCGCGATCATCGTCAAGAATGTGGGTGGTTCGCCGATTCGCGTTCGCGATGTCGGCTCGGTCGAGGATGGCTTCGCGGAGCGGAGGAGTTTCGCGTTCTATCAGGGTCAGCCGGCGGTTCAGTTGGAAGTACGGCGTCAGATCGGAGCGAACACAGTCAAGATCGTCGACGAAATCCGGCGGCGCCTCCCGAGCGTAAACAAGTCGTTGCCTCCCGGCGTCAGTCTCTCCATTGTGAAGGAACAAGCGACCTACATCAAGAACTCGGTGGAAGCGCTGGAAGAGCACTTGATACTAGGCAGTTTCCTGGCGGCGTTCATTGTCTTTGTGTTCATCCGTGATTGGCGGACGGTGCTTATCAGTTCCGTGGCGATTCCCACATCGATACTCGCTACGTTTACGATCATGCGTTTGCTCGACTACAGCCTGAATTCCATGACCTTGCTGGGATTGACGCTGGCGGTCGGTATCGTCATCGACGATGCGATCATCGT
>VFZQ01001344.1 GCA_016871135.1 Acidobacteriota bacterium
GGCGACTTGCGCCGGCTGCCATGCGAAGTTCGATCCGGTTGGCCTGGCGCTCGAGAACTTCGATGTCATGGGACGTTGGCGGACTCACTATCGCGGCACGGCGGAAGGGGAACGTCGTGTCACCGGCATCGATCATACGGGGCACGACTTCGTCTATAGGATCGCGGGCGCGGTGGATCCCGCGGGCAAACTGATCGACGGACGGACGTTCCGCGACGTTCGCGATTTGAAGGCCATCCTCGCAGCGAATCCGCGCCAACTGGCTCGCAACTTTCTGCATCAACTCACGGTCTACGCGACGGGAACGCCGGTACGGTTTTCCGATCGCGCCGAAATCAACAAGCTGCTCGACGCCTGCGCGCCGCGCGGCTACCGCGCCCGCGATCTGCTACATGCGCTGATCGGCAGCCGCATCTTTCTTGGAGTGAAATCGATATGAGCCGTTCCCTGCCCCGCCGCACTTTGCTCCGCGCCGCCGGCGTTGCGCTGGCGCTGCCGAAGTTGGACTGTTTCGCGCAGTCCGCCGCGGTTCCGCGTCGCATGATTATCCTTGCGAACAACCTCGGCGTGCTGCCCAAGCACTTCTTCCCCGCGACAGCAGGGCGCGACTACGAAGTGACGCCGTCCCTCCAGCACTTGCAGCCGCACCGCAAGGAGTTCACGGTGTTCAGCGGGCTTTCGCACCCAGGTGTTTCCGGCGGGCACAGCGCGGACAACTGCCTCCTGACGGCGGCGCGCGGTGCATTCAAAAGCGGGTTTCGGAACTCGATTTCGTTCGATCAGTTCGTGGCGGAGAAGCTGGGCCAGGTCACGCGGTTTCCGTCGATCAATCTGGGCATCAATATCGACAAGGGTAACCGTAGCCTCTCCTGGACGCGGGACGGTGTTTTGCTGCCGGCCGAGGACAACGCGGCCAAGCTGTATGAGCGCTTATTTGTACAGGGCGATAAGCAGTCGGTCGAGCGCCAGATTCACCGGCTGGAGACGCGCGGGAGTATTCTCGACGCGCTGCGC
>VFZQ01001345.1 GCA_016871135.1 Acidobacteriota bacterium
CTTGCCCAAGCCGCCAATCGCGGATTTGATCCCGCTTTTAACGCCGCCATCGCCGGCAGCCAGCCAACCCCGTTCTTCAACCGATTGCCCAGCGGCGGTTTGCTGAACAATGCCACCATCCGCGGCCTGATCCAAACCAATCAGATAGCCGATCTGGCCACGACGTATCAGGTCAACGGTCTCAACGGCGACGTCAACTTCTTTCCGAGCCCGTACGGACTCGGCATGAACCTGTTCACCAACTATAGCCATAGTTCCTATAACGGACTCCAGGCCGATCTTCGCCGGCGATTCCGCAACGGGCTTCAACTTCAGTCCAACTACACGTACGCGAAGGTCATGTCGGACGCAGCGGGTGATGGCCAGGCCCGATTTGAAGCCTTCCTCGATATCAACAACGGCAAGATCGAACGCGCCCGCGTTCCGTTCGACGTTACCCACATTATTCGAGCGAATGGCGTTTATGAGCTACCGTTCGGCAAAGGACATTCTTGGAATCCGTCCAATGCCGTCGCGAGCCGGATTGTCAGCGGCTGGAATCTCGGTAGCGTGATGGTGTGGCAGTCGGGCACGCCGTTCTCGGTGTTGTCCGGCCGAGGAACTTTCAATCGAGCGGCCCGAGCGGGCGGCACCAACACCGCGATCACCGCTTTGAACAAGTCTCAGCTTGATGAAATCATCGGTTTCCGGCAAACCGGCAGCGGCCCCTATATCGTTGCGGCTTCGGCCATCGGACCCGACGGCCGAGGCGTCAATGCCGATGGCGCCGCCGCGTTCCAGGGCCAGGTCTTCTTTCAACCCGGCGCCGCGCAAATCGGCACGCTCCAGCGCCGCTATTTCTCCGGCCCATGGAACTTCGCCTACGACTTGTCGGTACAGAAGGTCACTCAGATTCGCGAAAGCCACTCGATCGAGCTTCGCATCGACGCGCAGAACGTATTCAACCATCCGACCTTCGATGTCGGAGGTGACCATACATTGACTTCGACCCAGTTCGGCCGTATCACCGGGACC
>VFZQ01001346.1 GCA_016871135.1 Acidobacteriota bacterium
GTTCGGCGGCGGTGTCGGGATGAACGCTTCGGAAGCGCGCGAGGATCTCTTCTTGCATGGCCTTCACTACTTCAGGGTACTTCGCGGTTACATCGACGAACTCGCCCGGATCGTTCTTCTTGTCGAACAGTCGAACATAACGTCCCGGTGTTGGGTTATCGGTCTCGTAGCCGTCGGTGCGTTTCCGCTTGCCGCTGCCAAAGATGAACTTCCACCGGTCGTCGGCGGCGAAGGCTTCTTCGTTTTCCAGATACTGACTGAAGATCCGTTTGCGCGGACTCTTCGGCTTCTTGCCTTCGAGGTACGGTTTGAGCGATGCGCCATGCTCGACCGGCAATTTGCCAAGGCCCATGACATCGGTAATCGTCGCCGGCACGTCGATGTGTTCGGTGAACTCGCGCACGACAGCGCCCTTGCGGATGCGATTCGGATACCGCATGACCAGCGGCACGCGTAGCGCGGGTTCGTAGCCGCAGTGCTTTTCGAATCGGCCATGCTGGCCGAGGCAGTAGCCGTGATCGGCCATGTAGACGACGCACGTGTTCTCCGCCAGACCAAGTTTGTCGAGCGCGTTCAGCACATCGCCGATGTTGCGATCGACCATCGAGACGCTGGTGTAGTAGGCCGCGGCGATGCCTTGTTTCTCTTCGTGCGTGAGATCCCGAAAAATATTGGGCACCTGCCAGGCGTCTTCGGGGCCGACCTTGGGAACGTCGAAGGTCTTGGCGTCGTTGCGGTCTTTCATGTCGACAGGGAAGTCGTACGGCGAATGGGGATCGGGGAAGCTCACCCACAACGCGAACGGTTCGGCGTCGTCCCTGTGTTTGTTCAGCCAGTCGATCGCACGATTGGCGGTAAAGGTGCCCCGCATCTCTTCGTAGTAGCGTGGAAAGGGAAGTTTTTCGGCGTTGAGCCACGTTCGAGCGTGCACGCGGAACGGCTGCCATCGCGGTTTGACGGGCTGATTGGCCGGCGCGGGTTTGGTAACCGGCGCCACGCCCCAGGCCTTGA
>VFZQ01001347.1 GCA_016871135.1 Acidobacteriota bacterium
TACGCGCTGCGTGAAGTGGCTGTCGGTGATCAGGCAGTGCAGGTGCGGCAGCCGGAGGAAGTCGCGGCTGATCGTTACCTTTTTGTGAAACGGATCCGCGAGCGCCTCCTTGCTTGTGACCGTGTTCTTCTCGGCGGAGAAACCGAACTCGCCGAGAATCGCCAGGCCCGCGCTCGTTCCGCCGATGGGAATCCCGCGTTTAACGGCGGCGTGGATGGCATCCTCGACCGGCGTTCCTTTCCAGAATCGGACGTAGTTCCACTGATCGCCGCCCGCGAAGAACAGCGCATCGGCGTTGTTGATGATACGAAGGACCTCGGCGTTGCTCGACGCTTCCCGGTTAAGAAAAACGATCGACTCGACGGAATCGACCGGGACCCCAAGGCGCTGCGGGAACCCGTGATAGCCATCGGCGCCGGAAGCGCGGAGAATGACGATATCGCCGCCGCCCGCCTTGTTGAGAAACCAGCGCCAGGCGTCGTCGACGTCACGCCCGCCGCCGGCGAGGAAGAAGCCGGGCTGGGTCCGGACGGAGACGTTCTCGCGATTACCGGTCAGAAAATACTTGTAGTCGGCGGCGGCGAGCGCGAGGCTCGCGAGTGCGAGGAACGCTCTCATTTACCAAGAGTAACAATGAAAACCCCGGCGCGGAATAGGTCCGGCCGGGGTTTTCGGGGTTGGGGTGGGTTAGAACGTGAAGCGGAGTCCAAGTCGGATGTTGCGCGGAGCCTGGTAGGCGCCGCCCCCGCCTGTGCGGTAGTTGCCACCGGGCAGACTGTAGATCGGATTATACGGCACAGAGCTCGTCGGAGTGACAAAGCGCCGCGGATCGTAGCCCTTGAAGAAATCGACCGGGTCGATTGTGATCGCTCCGGCGCGGTTGAACTGGGTGGTCCTTGCGATCGTGGTCGCCTGATTGAACAGGTTCACAATGTTCACGTCAAAGCGGGCCCCCATCCGCTCGCCGATCTTGAAGTTGTGAAAGTAGCTGAGATCGGTTTGCGTGAGAG
>VFZQ01001348.1 GCA_016871135.1 Acidobacteriota bacterium
AAGAGCCAGTTCATGATCCCCGTGCCCGCGCAGATGCGCTCGGCCGGCGAGACCTGGTATCGCGGCACCGCCGACGCCGTCTATCAGAACATCAACCTTATCGAACAGGCAGACCCGCACCTGGTCTGCATCTTCGGCGCCGATCACATCTACCGCATGAACATCCGGGAGATGATCGAGTTCCACGAACACAAGCGCGCGCAAGCCACCGTCGCCGCCATTCCCGTGCCCAAAGAGGAAGCCCGCGAATTCGGCGTTATCGAGTCCTCGCACGACGGCCGCATCACCGGCTTCCACGAAAAGGTCGCCGAGCCGCCCACCATGCCCGGCAACGACGAGATGTGTTTCGCGTCGATGGGCAACTACATCTTCTCGACGGGCCTGCTGCTTCGCGAACTCTACGCCGACGCCGAGAACGAAAATTCCTCGCACGACTTCGGCCGCGACATCCTTCCCTCCTTAGTCGGCAAGGCCGATCTCTACGCCTACGACTTCAACACCAACAAGATTCCTGGCGATCCTCCGAATTCGAAATCCTACTGGCGCGACGTCGGAACCATCGACGCCTACTACGACGCCAATATGGATCTCCGCAGCGTCAATCCGGAACTCAACCTGTACAACCGCGAATGGAAACTCCGCACCGCGGGCTTTGAAGATCCGCCGGCCAAGTTCGTCTTCAACGACGCGGGCCGTCGCGGCACGGCGATCGATTCGATCGTCTCCGGCGGCTCAATCCTCTCCGGCGGTCTTGTAAAAGGCAGCGTACTCGGCCGCGGCGTGCGTGTTCACACTGGCGCTATCGTTGAGGACTCTATTCTCTTCGACAACGTTGACATCGGCCGCCACGCAAAAATCCGCCGCGCCATTCTCGACAGAAACGTCCGCGTCCCCGAGGGTGCCGAAATCGGCTACAACCTCGAAGAGGACCGCAAACGCCATTACGTCACCGAAAGCGGCATCGTCGTCGTCGAAGGCCACCGCAGCCACGTCGAGTTGGCGACGATGAG
>VFZQ01001349.1 GCA_016871135.1 Acidobacteriota bacterium
GGATAAGTTCGTTAAGGCGACACAAACTTCAAACGCGTGCTTCAAATGGAATCGGCACTCCTAACTGCTGCCGGGCCATTATATCGTCGCGGGAATGACCGTTCCTTCGTTTGCGGCGGAGTGCAAGCGACGGTTCCGCGATGCGGGACGTTGCAGGGCTGGTCGTACGAGAGAAGCCTGAGGAGGTTTCACGGCACGGGATCACGGACCGCCTTTTTCGCGTCGAGGCCAGTCGCCGTGCTCCTGTCGCTCGACTCCGATGCGAATCGGCGGCAGTCCGTCGAACGACGACGGAGGGGACGCTACGCCCGCGAGCGCACCGGGGCGTGGTTGATTCGAATGCTTCTATTCTCTCCCAGCTTTCGAGTAGGCGCCCGTCCGCCCGGAGGGCGCACTATACGCTGAGGCCTAATCGGGTTCTATGCGTTCCCGAAGCCCACTTTCCGAGTGGCGCGTTACTCGGCAATTGCGCGCGACTCGACGAAGGCCCTATCCGGAACTCCGGCAGTCGTCCAACAAACAGTGGGTGAGGGTTTGGCTGTGATGAGACACGATGAGGCGCGCGAGCGCGTCGGGCGTCGCGAACTGAGCAGGACCGTCTTTGATTGCGGCGCCGGTCACGCCACGAGCCTTGCTTGACGACGTCAACAAAAAGTGCCTGCCATCCTCCGCCACTGCACACAGAAGCTCTCGCGCGGCGAGCCGGTGCCAGTGGTATTCAATTATTCGATTGGTCGAGCGCTTCATCCCGCATCAGATGCCTGCATCGTCTGCGAGAAAGACGGATACGGAGTGAACTTGGGCAATGGCTGCTTTCGCCGCGAGACACGCCCGGGCTGTTTGGGCGCCCTGGGAGGCCGGCTGTTTGACATACTGTTTACCATGCGAACAACGGGGAATATCCTCATTCTGCTCTTTGTAATAGGGTGCGGCGCTGCAGCCCAGTCCATCTCTGATCAGGATCGCGCTTACTTGACTTCGCACTTGGAAATGACGCGCGAATTTGTCC
>VFZQ01001350.1 GCA_016871135.1 Acidobacteriota bacterium
TCCGCGCTGCTGACACATCTGCGAGATGTATTTGTTCAGCTCGCGGATCGTCGCCAGCGGCCGGCCCTTGGTCATTTCAAAGCGCGGGTTCTTGTCTTTGTGATGATCCGAGGTTGGCAGGATGGACGCAAAGATCGGCTTGATGCCGTTCTTCTCCGCCAGATCGCCGATCATCTTCAAGTTGTTCTGAATCGTCTCGTTGGACACTCCGCGCGCGATGTCGTTGGTGCCGGCAAGGAGCAGCATCGCCGCGGGTTTGTTGGCAATCACATCGGCCTGCATGCGGCCGAGCATCTCGCCGGTGATCTGTCCGCTGATGCCGCGGTTGACGAAATCCTTGCCGGGGAAGTATTCGTTCAGACGCCAGCCGTCGGTGATCGAGTCGCCGAAGAACAGGACGCGGTCCTTCGTCGCCGCACCTTGCGTGCGATTCGCTTCGGCGTAACGCCGCAGATTGTCGCGATCGGCGCCGCGCAGCTGTGTTTCGGTCTGTTCGAGCCGTGCGCGAAAGTCGACTTCCAGCCGCTCTAGAGCGTCGCGCAACTCGGTGAACTGCTGCTTGCCGGCCGGCGTGAATGGATAGGGTTTTGGAAGTCCGTCGGCCAGCGCGAGGTAGGCGCGCGTGTCGGTTAGCAGCGTGTAGGCGGTCGAGATCGACGGCCTACCGGCTCGGCGGATGGCCGTGTCATCCTGCTTCAGGTTTTCGAGAATCGGTGCGGCCGCGCGAGCGAGTCCCGGCGCGGTCACCGATGTCGATTGCGCCAATTGATTCACGCGCTCCGACAACGATAAGAACTGCGGCGCCGTTAACAGCGCCGGCTGTGCGGCGAGCGCCGTTGCGAACACGAAATACAGTTTGATCATTTTTTCAGTCCCTCGACCGGAGGTTCCACTTTATCCAATTGGAAGGTCACGTTGCCGATGTGGATGCGCATGCGCACCTGCACTTGCACCGGGATGCGGCGCTCGTCGTCGCTGATCCAGATCAACAATCGGGCGCTACGCTTGA
>VFZQ01001351.1 GCA_016871135.1 Acidobacteriota bacterium
GGCATACGGATGTGCCGGAATGTCGTCCGGCAATATCAGTACTGGCGTTTGACAGGAGCGGACGAAATCGCGCGAGACCGTGAAAACGAAATCGGCGTTGGTCCGGTACATCTTCGTGAGGAACTTTTCCGCAGCCCCTGTGGAAATCTCCGGGCGGCGTTTGACGAGATCCGGGCCCCAGCCCTTGCGGTTGTTGTCATAGAACAAATCGCGCATATCGGGGCGTGATCCGCTCGGTTGCGCGAGCACTGCGGCGACGACACGGTTCGGCGCGCGGCGCAGAAGGTTCCAAATAAACGGACCTCCTATACAGAAGCCGAGCACCATGAATTTTTCGATGCCGAGATGGTCCATCAGGCCAAGGTGATCGTCGGTGTAGGAATCCCAGGGGCGATCGACTTCGAGAGGGCCGGTCGATTGGCCCGGATTGGCGTTGCGGAGATCGGCGGCGATGCACCGGTATTCGTTTTTGAACTCATTGATTGGGTTGAAGGGGCTCGCGTTTTTCAAGCCCGCGATGGTCGAGTTCAAGCCGCCGCCGGCGATGAGCATGAGCGGGAAACCGGCGCCGTGTTCTTCGTAGCGAATGCGGACGGGGCCGCGTTCATAGAAGCGGTCTTTCTGTTGCGCGAGCAGACTGACCGCGGCGCCGGTGGCGATGAGATTACGTCGAGTGTGGCCCATCTATGCCTTTTTCTTCTTTTTCTTCTTCTGTCCGTCAGCCGCGCGTGGCTGCCAAAGCGGTGCGATGTTCTTCTTATTCCACTCTTCCCACGCGGCCGACATCGCGCGCATCCGGTCCTTCTCCTGCGCGGAGAGATCGTTCTTCTCGCCGATGTCTTTGGCGAGGTTGAACAACATCGGCGCTTCGCCTATCGATACGAGTTTCCAGTCGCCTTCGCGCATGGCATATTGCCTTCCGAAGCGCCAGAACAGCCGCGCGTGCGGCGCCGCTTTCGTCTTGCCTTGCATATGTGGCAGCAGATTGACGCCGTCGAGTTTCCACGA
>VFZQ01001352.1 GCA_016871135.1 Acidobacteriota bacterium
GGCGACTTTGAGATCGCCGACACGATCGACATTGTCGACACGGCGGGCAACATCATCGCCCGCGGAATGGCGGCGGTTTCGTCTATTCAGGCGAGCGCTGGGGCGGGCATGCAAAGTTCTGAACTGGGCGAGGGTGTCTCGGCCGAGGTCGTGCACCGCGACGACCTCGTCGTTTTGGCTAGTTGATTCGTCGAACCTTTCGACGAAGGGCAAAGAGCGCAATTACCGAGGAAATCAGATAGGCGAACGAGAAGGCCAGACCCAGACCCAAAACATCGAAGCGCTCGACCAAAACGACCGCCAACGCGATATTCAACGCGTTTTCGAACAGGTTGATGAAAAATGGCGTGCGCGTGTCGCCGTAGCTATAGAAGCCGCGCAACACGAAAAGATAGACAGAAAACCCGACCAGACCGACGCTAAGACCCATGAGCGCGCGGGCCGTGTTGGTCGCGGCGTCGGCATCGAAGTTGCCGTACTGCAACAACACCGCGACGATCGGCTTGGCGAAGACGAACAGAACCAAAGATGCGGGAAAAGTGGCGAGCGCGGTGAGTTTGAGCCCCGAATTGAAACGGGCGACGAATTCGAGTTTTGAGTTTTGCGCCACGGCCCGGGCCAGATCGGGCACGAAGGTCGTGGCGATCGAGACGGCGAGCAGCCCGTGCGGCAACGAAAAAAATGTGTATGCCTTCGAATATGCGTCGACATTGCCGCTACCAGGTTTGGCGAGGTTCTTGATCACGATCAACGCAACCTGATTGGCCGCGATATAGCCGACCGCCCAACCCGAAAGTTTCAGCAACTGCCGAACCGCCGAATGTCTCAGGTCGAAATTGAACCGCAAATTTGTGCCGCTGCGGTGCAGGGCAAAAAACATGCCGATCGTCATGACGATGATTCCTGCAGTCGAGCCCAGACCGAGCAGAAGTTTGAAGGTGTTGTTCGCGGTCACATCGTTCAACCCGGGCGGGTTCGCCGTTTCGAGGCGAGCGGCCAACAAC
>VFZQ01001353.1 GCA_016871135.1 Acidobacteriota bacterium
GCCCCGTGCTGATCACGCCGAGGGAATCGGCGCCGTATCGCTGCTGCACCGCGCGAAACTTCTCGACCATCGTGGCGATCGCTTCATCCCACGAAATGCGCACAAACTTGCCGTTTTTCTTGAGCAGCGGGTACTTCGCACGATTCTCCGCGTCGATAATGTAGTGCTCGCTCAGTCCCTTCGGGCAGAGCTTGCCGCGATTCACCGGATGTCCCTGCAACGGCCGAGCCGCGATCGCCTTGCCTTCCTTCACTCCGACTTCAATGCCGCAGCCCACCGAGCAGTAACCGCAAGTCGTCGCCACCCATTTCTCGGGAATCTTCTTCGCCGACGTGTAGCCTGTCGATGCATCGCGCCCAAACGCGTATTCGCTTGCCAGATTGTCGATACCGATCAGCCGTTTGAATGTCCCAATCATGCCGCCCTCCCGGAGGTGAACGCCGCAGCGACGTTCTTCGGAACAACGCTTACGAAGAACAACCACCGCCCCAGCCACTCACCGGCTAATGCCAGCGCCAGTGTCACCGCCACCGGAACTTCGGTCAGCGGCATCACGAGCCCGGCGACCACCAGAATTGCGAGCCGCGTCAGGAATTGCTTCTGCAATCGCCCCGACAGAAGTAAGGACGACGCCCGCAACTCGAACGCCTCCGAGCGCGACAGCCACAGGAACTTCAGCGTCTGCGCGATTAACTGGGCCGCGCCACCCGCCACCGCGGCCCAGGCTGTCCATGGCGCATCGGACACGTTAAGCGCCCGCACGAACAGAGGTCCAAGGAACAATGCCGTCGCGTAGAAATCGATCATCGTGTAGCGGCTGAACCACGCCGGCCGCGCCCGAACCACATAGATTCTCGCCGACGAGGTCACGCCCAAAATCCCGAACACGGCCGTCGCGAGGCCCGCCGCCGTTCGGCCTCCAATGTCGAAATAGAGCATCCCGGCGTACGCATGCGCCGCGCCGGCGAACAGCGAAAGCGTCAGCACTTCACGGCTCAACCAG
>VFZQ01001354.1 GCA_016871135.1 Acidobacteriota bacterium
CCGTGTAACGGCTGCGCAGAAACTCCGCATAGCGCGTTCGCCCGGGGCTGGTTGGCGCAAGATTGCGGTGGTGATCGACGCGTCGCGAATCCCACACGGGCTGGTCCGCGAAGGCGACGCCGATGACCCACGGATCGCTTGCGAAGGCGCGGCAAGCGCTGACCGTGTGATCGTGGATTTTGGAGACAACAGCCGGATCGAAGACATCGAACTCGAATTTGGACGGCGTGGGATAGTTGATGTTTTCAATCCGCGGGAACAGACGACCCAGTTTGGCGTGAAGCGGCGCGTAGGCTTCGCCCGCGGTGAGGCCAAGAGACTTCATCTCGCCGATCAACAGCGCCAGGGCCTTGTCGCCCGACTCGCCCGCGCGCTTGAGCAGCGGCCCGCTTTGCTCCGCGCTACGTAGGTAAGCGCCGATGTGATTCGCGCCTATCGCGATGTAGCCGTTCCCTTCGGGAGTGATCAGGTACCATCGGCCGCGAATTTCTTCAACCCGAAAATACCCTGTGGCGTTGGCGCGAATCGAATTCCAACCGCCGTAGCGATCGCGCTCCGCGCCCGAGAGCGCACCGGCAGCCGACGCCGCCAAAAACGCTCGCCGCGAGATCATACCGCTTCACCAAGTCGCATCGGCTGCTTCCTCCAATACGTGAGCGAACGCCATGCCCACTCGGCCGGACCATAACGGAAATTCTTCAACCAGATCGGGCTCCAGATGAGGTTTAACGTCCACATCGCGAGCACTACGTAGAGCAATTGATGGCGGCTGAATTTTCCGAAGAATCCACCGCCGTAACCGTTGAAGAAAAGCGTCATCAAGATCGATGTAAGCAGGTAGTTCGACAACGCCATGCGGCCGACGGCCGCCAACGGCGCGGTGATGAAGCGCAGGCCCGCTTTGCACGTCAGCATGACGATCCCGGTGTAGCCCATCGCGACGGCGAATCGTCCGATATCGGCGCTCGATCCAAGATAAGTGAAATAGGCGGGAATATCGTA
>VFZQ01001355.1 GCA_016871135.1 Acidobacteriota bacterium
TAAGGGAGGCTTATGAGTTGCTGGGCGAGATGAAACCCTACTTCGAGGCGGTTCAAGAGGATTTTCTGTCCGAGTCCGACGCCGTCGGCAAGATTATCAAAGATCGTAAATATTCGGTTAGCTAAGTCGGTTATGTCTATAATTGTTGAAGTAGATCGCCAGAAACTCCCCCGCCAAGCAGAGGAGCGACGCTAAATGTCGCCGATATTTGAGAACATACCACCCAACTCAAAGGTGATAGCCAAGCACGGCTCGAAGGTCCTTTTCGGTCTTAGGAACGGGTCGACCGCCTTGTACGATTCGAAAAGCGGATCCTTCAGGCGAGGGGACGACGCGGATTTGATGGCCATGGACGACTTTTCGTCGTCGCACAACGGCGAATGGGCGGACGACAGATTGAGGAAATTCGCCGCTTCTCGAAAAACCCTGAACCTGGGCCCCGATGTTTCCTTCAAGGTGGTTCAAAAGCCTAGAAAAAGTTCCTCCCGGGACGACGTCGCGCAACCGCAAGACCTCGCCAATATGCTTCCCCGGGAGTTCGTCGATTGGGCCAGATCGTACGTTCCGGGACAACGTTTACCGATCTCTCCCCCGGGTTACAGCGGAGCCGATTCGTGTCTGGGCCAGAACGCCGGCGGTCGATCCTCCGCAAAAATGCCGAACGCCGACGAGTTGACTTCGATGATTCTGAGAACTTACGGTCTTCCGCAAACGGCGCCGGTCGACGCCACGAAGGAAATGCGCTCCGCTTACGAAAAGGGTCTCCTGGGTAGAACGATTAGGGAAATGGCGACCCCGAACATTCTCTCGATGGTCGCCGCGGCCAGGGGATTATGGGTTGACAAATTGAACAAAATTCGCTGTCTGGGCGGACCCGCGGCGAACAGATTCACGAATATCTTCGGGGTCGGTTGCGACATTCCGTCGTCCCCGGCTGAATTGGCGCGCGACGCCGCTTCCGCGGCGAGAGAAGCGGCCGGAGACGCCTCTCGCGCCGTCGGC
>VFZQ01001356.1 GCA_016871135.1 Acidobacteriota bacterium
CGGCGGCTTGGCGCTGGCCGCTATCAAACTCACCCACTTTTGTTCTTTCGTCTGTTCGGCGAAATACGCGCGCGCGTCCTCGATCAGCTTCGGCGTCAGCATCAGATCGATCACCGTCATCGCCTGCGCCGCCGCGCCGTAGTTGGCGCCCTTGTGCGCGATCGGAGTGGCCATCGAAATGCCGCTCGACCAGTGATGTCCCGTCATGCCGGGAATGTTTCCCGGATAGCGCAGCACCACCGTCGGCAAATTCCAACCGACCTCGGAGATGTCATCGGAGCCCGCATTCTGCATGAATCGGGATCCGTCGCCAAGCGGCCCTGGATCGGTGCGCAGTCCGTTCGCCGGCGCCTTCATCATCTTCTGCGCGGCCTTCGCCAGCGTCTGATCGTCCTCGCTCCACTTCGGCATTCCGACATTCTTGATGTTCTCGTACAGCGCGTACGCCAGCGCCTTGTTGAAATGCCCCGGCCACGTTGCGCCGACGACTTTCTGCGTCATCGTCACACCCGCCATCTGGGCCGCCGCGCCGGCGATTGTCGTGCCGATTTCGTGCAGATCGCGAATGCGCGCGAAGTCCCACTCGCGGAAGTAGTACCAAACGGTCGCCTCCGGCGGCACAACGTTCGGCTGATCGCCGCCGTGCGAAATCACATAGTGTGAGCGCGATTCGGGCCGGATGTGCTCCCGCCGGTAGTTCCAGCCGATGTTCATCAGTTCGACCGCGTCCAGCGCGCTGCGGCCTTGCCACGGCGATCCCGCGCCGTGCGCGCTGCGCCCGTGAAAACTGTACTGCGTCGAGACCAGGCCCGAACCGCTGGCGCCCCAGTTGGTCGAAAAATCGCTCGAAATGTGCGCGCTCAACATGATGTCCAGATCGTGGAACAGCTTTGCGTTCACCATGTACGTGCGGCTGCCGAGCAACTCCTCCGCCACGCCGGGATAGACGCGCAGAGTGCCCTTCAGGCCGTGTTTGGCCATGATCTCTTTCGCCGAAATCG
>VFZQ01001357.1 GCA_016871135.1 Acidobacteriota bacterium
CATATCGAGACCAACGTGAAGCGCCCGTGGCACATCGAAGCGCTGCGTAACTTCGTCTTCGGCTCGTTGTTGCCATCCCGCTTTCTGCTTTCGCTCGCCGGGCGCGGCCTGCACTTGTTCCAAGCCAGTGGGTTACAAAAACTCGTCCGATCGAGCGGCATTCTGAAGCGGTTCGGCAATCTCGAACAAATCGAAATGCTCTCGCCGCCCGCCGAAGCGCCATTCTTCTTCTCGAGCATCGGCAAAGTGTTTCCCGCCGAAGGCGAGAAGCGCTACAAGGTTGCCTTCATGGCCGGTTGCATCGCCAACGTCAGCTTCGCCCGCTTGAATGAAGCGACGGTTCGAGTGCTGCAAAAGAATGGCTGCGAAGTCCACATTCCGAAAGAGCAGAACTGCTGCGGCGCGTTGCACGTCCACGCCGGCCGCAAGGACGACGCGCGCGAACTCGCCAAGAACAACATCGACGCCACCATCGACGGCGGTTTCGACGCCATCATCACCAACGCCGCCGGATGCGGTTCGACGCTCAAGGAGTACGACGAACTGCTCGAACACGACGACGCCTATCGCGACAAATCGCTCGCCTTCAAAGCGAAGATGAAGGACGTCAACGAATTCCTCGCGTCGATCGAACTGCGCGCGCCATCGAAGCCTCTGAACATGACGGTGACGTATCAGGACTCGTGCCATCTTTGCCACGGCCAAAAAATCCGCGTTCAGCCTCGCAAACTCCTCGGAGCGATTCCCGGCGTGACGTTGAAAGAGATGGCGCTCAGCGACATGTGCTGCGGCAGCGCAGGCATCTACAACGTCGTGCACAACGACCTCGCGATGAGCCTGCTAAGCAAGAAGATGCAATCGGTCAACGCCACCGGCGCCGAATGCATCGTGACCGCCAACCCCGGCTGCATGATCCAACTCCAAGCCGGCGCAAAAATCCACGGCACCGGCCAACCCGTGCTCCACGTCGTCGAAGTCCTCGACCGCGCCTACCGCAGCTG